>JBKBVO010000133.1:0-6961 GCA_046289535.1 Deinococcales bacterium
TTTTGGCTTTTGTTTAATCTGGCTCGAGAAACTGAGCTTAAGTGAACTCGGTTTTCGTTGGCTCTGTGTTTCTAGCTACTTCTGAAGCGCTCAGTTTGCCTCGTAGAACCGATAGGACGATGGCTTCTTTGGTTCCAGTTTCCCATTTCTTGCGCTGCTTGCCCATTGGTGGATTTCCAGCTTAAACCCTCTCATTGGATTGCAGGGTTTTTAGGCTATTTTTTCGTGGCACTACAAATTAAAGTCACCTTCACTTAGGTGTGTTGTGTAAGTCTACATTAAGTTTGAATCAGCGTTCCCACCCGCTCACCCCCAAAGAGTTTCTCGAGATTACCAGCCTGGTACATATCAAACACCACAATTGGGAGTTTTTTCTCCATACATAAGGTAATAGCTGTCATGTCCATGACCTCGAGCCGCTTTTCTACAACCTCTGCATGGGTGAGGGTATCGAATTTTTTCGCCTCGGGATTCTTGCGTGGGTCTGAATCGTAAACCCCATCCACTTTATTTTTTGCCATCAAAACCACTTCGGCATTGATTTCGAGCGCACGCAGTGTAGCGGCGGTGTCGGTGGTAAAAAATGGATTGCCTGTACCACCGCTAAAAATCACCACACGCTCCTTCTCGAGATGACGCATTGCACGACGGCGAATATAGGGTTCAGCAACTTGCTGCATTTGGATTGCGGTTTGCACACGGCTATCCACACCCGCTCGAGACAGCGCATCTTGCAGTGCCAAAGCATTCATATTGGTGGCAATCATGCCCATATAATCGGCAGTAGCGGCATCCATACCTTTGCCATTACGTGCCCCACGCCATAAATTCCCTGCTCCAACCACACAAGCAATCTCGATTCCAGCATGGCTTTCGCGTGCTTTGGCAATAATTGTGGCGAGTTCAGAAGTGGCTTCGGGTGAGATACCAAAGCCGTTCGCTTCGGATAAAAATTCACCAGATAGTTTAAGCAGAATGCGTTTGTACATGTTGGACTCCTTAGGGTGAGCTTTTGAGGTCTTGAGACTTGTGCTTCTGACCGTAGCGAGGAGGTGTACCACTTTGCAACAAAAAAGAACGGGAAAACCCGTTCTCTTAACCTACTCGAGCATAATCTGGATTTTGTTGCGGTTGCATATTGCCCTCGAGCAGCAGGGGCGAAGCGTGCCTCGCCCCTGCGTTGAAAATTTACTTATTGCCGATTTCAAAACGTGCAAAGCGCACGATTTTGGCATCACCAACAAGCGCCTTAATGGTTTTTTCGTTGTCTTTAACAAACTTTTGCTCGAGCAAAACATTTTCTTCGTAAAACTTGGCAAGTTGCCCAGTCACAATTTTTTCTACAATATTAGCTGGTTTGCCTTCGTTAAGTGCCTTGTTGGTCAGGATTTCTTTTTCTTTCTCTAGGTCGTCGGTGTTGACCTCGTCGCGGCTCAGGTAGCGTGGGCGCTCGGCAGCAATGTGCAGTGCAATATCCTTAGCAAGAGCAGCATCTCCACCCTCGAGTTCGACCAGAACACCAATTTTGTCGTTTTGGTGAACATAAGCAACAACCATACCTGCAGTGCTCGAGAACCGAACGGCGCGATGCAAGACAAGGTTTTCACCAATCTTTGAGATATTTGCAGCCAAGTAATCGCCTGCGCTTTGTTCGCCACCCAAGAATTTTTGTGTGGCAAGTGCTTCAACGTCAACTGCACCATCTACACCAGCATTTTCGGCAACATGTTGGGCAAATTCTGCCACCAGTTTTTGGAAGTCGGCATTGCGCGCTACGAAGTCGGTTTCGGAGTTGATTTCCACCAAGCCCGCAACCTTGCCGTCGCTGCTCACAAAAGCGCGGACCAACCCGTCTGTGGCTTCGCGGTCTGCTTTTTTGGCAGCCTTGACAATGCCGCGTTCGCGCAATAAGGCAACAGCTTTTTCTTCGTCACCACCAGCATCGGTCAGTGCTTTTTTCACATCCATCATGCCGGCGCCAGTCATTTCGCGCAGTTTCTTAATTGACTCCATCATACAAATCTTCCTTTCAATAAAAAGCCTCGAGCGGTCTCGAGGCTTTATTTGAGCTTCGAGTGGGTTTAGGCAACGGTTTCGGCGAGTTCCGAAGCAAGGCGGCTATTTTTAGTGGGCGCAGTATATTCGCTTGGCATTTCGGTTTCGTCTTCGCCTTCTGGTTGCGGAGCCGCTCCACCGCCACGGCATTCGATGACCAGGTCGGCAAAACGCTGGGTAATCAACTGGATGCTGCGGATGGCATCATCGTTACCGGGGATAATGTAATCGAGCACATCTGGGTCAGAATCGGTATCTGCAAGCGCCACCACAGGGATATTCAGTTTTTGGGCTTCCTTGACGGCAATCGCTTCCTTGGTTGGGTCTACAATAAAAATCGCATCTGGCAAGCGGGTCATATTGCGAATACCGCCCAAGTTCTTTTGCAAGTCCGACAATTCTTTTTGCAACAACACGCGTTCGGCTTTGGGACGCGCCATAATTTCGCCTGAATCAAACTCGCGCTCGAGCGACTTCATGCGCTCTACACGTCCGCGAATGGTGCGAAAATTGGTCATCAGACCACCCAACCAACGCACGTTAATATAAGGCAAACCGCAACGCTTTGCCTCGAGTTCGGTGATTTCTTGGGCTTGCTTTTTGGTGCCAACCATCAAAATCACACCACCGCGCTCGGCGACTTCTTTGACAAAATCAAAGGAGCGGTCGAGCTGCTTCAAGGTCTTTTGCAAGTCAATGATAAAGATGCCATTGCGCTCGGCGAAAATAAAGCGCTTCATCTTTGGGTTCCAGCGCTTGGTCTCGTGACCAAAGTGAACGCCAGCTTCGAGCAGTTGTTTCATTTGCAAATACGACATCAGTTTCTCCAGTGGGTAACGTTAGACTTGGAATAGAGCGGGTGCTTGTCTGTTTTGCCCAAAGGACGCCACCCCAACCTTGAGCCAGACCAACACCAGCATTTGCGGGTGAGCAAACCAAGGGAGTGTACAGGAAACATTGGTCTTAAGCAAGGGGTGCAGAAGATAAGAGCGCAACTCAAATCTTAAATCAGGAACCAAACCCCCCTGTCTCTCGTAAAAACCCTCAAGACCAAATGGTCAGACCCACGTGACAAGCATTTTGCGATACTCGAGTCAGACTTTAGGACGATGTAATCTCGGGCTATTTTTGTAACAATCAAAGTGTTAAGGAGCTATACATGAAAACCTTTTTACTCTCCGCTATCGCCGTCTCGAGCTTGGGGGTGGCTCATGCCCAAACGCTATCGCGTTTTGCCCCCGCCAATGCCATTGCCAGTATTGAACTAAACGATATCGCCGCTGCACGCAAGCAGGCAGCGGCGCTATTTAAGGAACTCGAGAAACTGAACCTTGGTGCGGTCATTGCCGAAGCCACCAATTCAAGCCGTACAGAACAGCGCCAACTCGAGACCATGCTTGCGGATTTTGGCAGTTTGGTCGAACGCGAGGGCTTGGTTTCGCTCTATTTAAGCCCTAAAAACAGTCAGGTTGGCTTTTTATTGGCAGCTCGTCCAGCCCAAAATGCCGATGCAAAAATGCAAAAATGGATGCTCGAGAGCGCCAAATCGATGAAGGCAAAGGGTAGTCGTATTGCGGGTTTTCCTGTGTATCAAAGCTCGATGCTCAATTTTGGCTATATGGGTGGCTTGGCATATGCCGCTTCTGATACCTCGATACTGAGTGAGTTCTTTGCGCGTTTGCGCAACACCAATGTGCCAAGTCGCCCTAGCCTGGCTTCCAGCCAAAGCTATAGCGAGGTCATAAATCAAGTTGGCGGCGGCAATATGCGCTTGTATTTTGATGTGCGCAACGCCAGCCAGTTAGCACGCGCTGCGATTGATATGCTCGACCCCGAATTGCCCGGCATCAAACTCGAGCCTGTCTTGGATGCCTTAACCACCTATGGGCGTTTTGCAGGTGCGTGGCGCGTTACCCCAGAAGGCATCGAGAACACCACCATCACCGTTCCAGAGGCACGTGGTGCGGACACCAAATTCGCACAATTACTCACTCCCAAAGACCCGATTGCATTAAAAGCTGCCAGCGTTGTACCTGCTACCGCCACCGCTTTTAGCACCAGCAGCAATAATTTTACCCTCGCTTACGATTGGCTCTCGAGCTTGGTGGATCGCACAGGTGTAAACCCGGGCGGCTTGGATGACTTTTTTAAGTCCGAGTTTGGCATAGATGCACGTAAAAGTATCCTTGGCTGGACAACAGGCGAGCTTGCCAGTGCTACTTTTGTCGGCAAAGGCACAACCCAAGCACTTGGTGAAAGTGTGCAGTACATCGGTACCAAGGACCCCAAAGCCACCGAGGAAATGCTCGAGAAAGTGCTACCCAAGTTAATTGAAATTGGGCAAAAACTCGCGCAGCAAAAGGTGAATAACAAATTCACCAAGACCCAAATCGGTGGCACAAACATCTACCGCTATGTTATCGCCGAGAACACCCCACTTATTATGGCGGTCAAGGATGGATTTTTGATGGTTGCAGCTTCCGATACAGGCATTACTGCAGCACTGGCAGGTGGGGCGCGCCTCGAGACCAGCCAAAACTACAAAACCGCCACGGCTCGAGTCCCCAAAAACGCACTAGGTTGGAGCTATGGCGACACCACCGCAAGCTTAAAGAGTGCTGCCCAAGGCGCTGGGGGAGTGCTGGAACTGATTTTGGGCTTGGGCTTAGACTTAAAACCAAGCACCTCGAGAAAACTGGTTTCGGGAATAACGGGCTTGCTCGAGGCTTTGTCCAGCCGCGCTGGGTTCGCGATTTCGTGGACAGAAGCGGTGGCAGCAGGCACAAAAACACGCAGTCTCCAACCGATCAGATGGTAATTTATATGATTTCACTTGGGGGAGGAGTCTCCTGTAGCCGTGGCTCATTTTGTAAGCGTTGCAACTGCGCCTCGAGTTCGGGAATCTGCTTGAGGCGCTCCTCGAGTTGCTCGACCCGCTTTTGGTAGGCGCCTAATTCGGTTTCCAAACTGCCAATTCGTGCCTGAGCTTCAGGTGAAATACCTAGAGCATCCACTTGGGCAACCTTGGACTCGAGCGCCTTGAACGCTAAAATTCCTGCACGCAGATGGCTGATTTCTTGTAAGGATTCGTCTAGGCTCAAACGCAACTTTTTTTGTGCGTATTCGGCATCAGAAACCTTGATTGACATTTGGCTAAGTTCGCTTAGATGAGTGGCTTTTTGTTGCTCTAAAAGCGCTATTTTACCCTCGAGTTCGCTAACCCGCGCGGCTTTAGCGCTCAAGGCTTCAAAGCCTGCTGTGCGGGCTTTGTACTGCGAAAATTCTTGTTGGATGCTCTCGAGCCGCGCAGCAAGCGCGTCAAATTCCTGCACTTTAGGACGAAACACCGCCAACTCACGTTCGGCTGCCTCGAGCTTTTGTTTGATGGTATCAAAGCCTTGCAACTGTAAACGCAGGTCGGCATTGGCACGCTCAAAGCCCTCGAGTTTAGGCAATTTGCTTTTCAGTGCAGCAAAGTCTGCCTCAAGCGTAGAAATCTGCCAATCCTTAGCTTCTGCTTTTTGCTGTGCTTGCTCGAGTTTATGTGCGATTTTTTGTCGCTCATCCTCGAGCTTGCGTTTGCTCTCTTGCAGTCCGCGCAGTTGTCTAGCTTGACTGCCACCGCCAAGCCACCAACCAAAAGCCACTGCTATTACTGCACCAATCAGAAAAGAAATGAAATCAAAACTCATGCTTGCTACCCCCGAATAATTTTATGTTACGGAGTAGTCTAGTGCGGCGAACGGTATTCTGACAAGCACTCATCGAAGGATTGTAGAGTTGGGTGGCTTTTTATGGATAAATACCTGCGCGAACCCATCAATACCATCACTCATGGTACTGGCGCAATTTTGGCGCTCATTTTTACAGGGCTGCTTTTTGTACTTACCCGGCATTGGGCATTTTGGGTCTTCGGGCTAAGTATGGTGGTTTGCTACACCGCCAGCACTCTGCATCATGGGGTGCGCTCGAGTGCCACAGTCGAAGAGTGGCTGCGCCGTTTGGACCACAGTGCCATCTATTTGCTGATTGCTGGAACCTATACCCCCGTGCTTTGGACAGTTCTCGAGGGTCAAGAGCGACTGTGGTGGCTTGTGGGTGTATGGGGAGTGGCGCTTTTTGGTGTTGGTTTAAAAACCTTCACCAAGCCGCCCGAATGGTTATCGCTTGTCATTTATCTGGGTATGGGTTGGGTGGCGGTGCTGTTAGTGCCACAAATGCTTCGAGGTTTGCCCACAGCAGCCTTGGTCGCACTGGTGATTGGTGGTGTGTGCTATACCTGTGGCGTTCCGTTTTATGCACTTGGGCGCAGAGTGTTACACCGTGGTTTGTGGACTTCGCACGAAATCTGGCATATTTTTGTACTGGCAGGAAGCGCAAGCCACATGGTCATGGCGCTAAATCTGGTGTAGGGCAAAAAACGGAGATAGCGGTTACCGTTCTTTGCGTAAAAACTTGTGTGCGACCAAGTTGCACAGCTACCTTGCAGCTCAAGCTCACCAAAGTTTTGGGCATGAACCCAAATTTCTGATTCAAATTACAAATTCTCAAACTCTTACAAAACTCTGACTTAGCGTAAGGTTAAGTTTTTTACAAAAAATGGTGGTATGCGCACTGGTATTTTTTGTATGTTTGGGCGTAAAAAAACCTGTCTTAAACGCGTAAAACTCACATTTTAATCAAGGATAGTATTACCGTATTTGACTTGTCTGCAAAATGTCAACATACCGATCAACTTGCAAGGAAGTTGTCAGAAGTTGGAAAGTACAATCTGTGTGTTGGTTGTGTTTTTAGAACACAAAAATCTTAGGGTCAGAATTATAAGGAGCATCATGAAAAAAACGAAGCGCTTGGCAAGTGCATTTATTTGCTCGACTTTGATATTTATGGGTTGTGCGCTCGAGCT
>JBKBVO010000134.1:0-6885 GCA_046289535.1 Deinococcales bacterium
TGACTGTATGGATTTGGATGTGGGTTTTTACGACAACCCAAGCGACCAACGCTATATCCAAAATATTGCAGAGGCGCTGTTTCGCCGCGCAGCGCTGGTGGTTTGTAGCAGTCAGTACCTCGAGACCAATGTGAAAGCCCGCCATAGTGGCGCAAAAACCTTGGTGCTGCGAAATGGGGTGCAACAAGCATGGCTAGAACATCGTGCGCAAGCACTTCAAAACAGCACCAGTCCCACAAGGCTTGGTTATTTTGGCACCATCGCCCCTTGGTTCGATTGGGATTTGATGCTCAGGGTGCTCGAGCAGTCACCAGACCTACAGCTCGAGCTGATTGGACCAAACCATACTCGCACCGTGCAACACCCTCGAGTCAAATATCACGGTGTAATCGCCCATACAGAACTGCAACAACGGGTACAGCACCTCGATGGCTTTGTGATGCCTTTTGTTAGGTCTCCACTGATTGAAGGGGTAGACCCGGTCAAACTCTATGAGTACCTGAGTTTAGGCAAAGAAGTATTCGCTGTTTCTTACCCAGAAATCAGCCGTTTTGCTCCATTTGTTCACTTGTATAACTCCGAGCAGCATTTATTTGACTTGCTTACAGCATGGCAAGAGGGCACACTTGTGCCAAGGAACACCCAACCCCAAGCCTTCTTGCTCGAGAACACTTGGGAGGCGCGGGTTCGGGTGCTGAGTGAGGCGATTGGGCAGCTTATTCAAGACACACTGCGATAAAGCGCTTGGTAAAACCCACCCAACTCGAGCAAATGCTGGTGTGAACCCTGCTCGAGAATTTCTCCGTTTTGCATGACAAAAATTTGGTCAGCATTTTGAATGGTGCTCAGGCGGTGCGCGATGATAATCATGGTTTTTTTGCCACGAAAACGCTCGAGTGTGGCTTTGACCAGTGCTTCGGCGTGGCTGTCGAGTGCGGCGGTGGGTTCATCGAGCACCAAAATCTGCGCTCCCGTAAGCAGTGCCCTCGCAATTGCAAGGCGCTGCTGTTGTCCGCCACTCAAACCCAAGCCCGCTTCGCCAAGTTGCGTTTCGAGTCCGTTTTTGGCGTTCAGCTCTTGCTCGAGTCCAACATCTACCAACACCCGCCAAAGTTCTTCTGGGGTGGCTTGTGGAGCAACCAAGCGCAGGTTTTCGGCAACCGTGCCGGCAAAGAGTCCAGGCTGCTGAGGCACATAAGCAATCGCTTCGCGGATACTTTGGCGGCGAAAGTGCTGAATATCTTGTCCATCGAGCAAAACACGCCCGAACTCCGGCTCGAGAAAACGCAACAAAATGCGCGTGAGTGTGGTTTTCCCACTGCCAGAAGCGCCAACGAACGCCACCATTTGCCCTGAGGAAATCGAAAAGCTTAAATTGCATAATACAAGTGGCGCATTTTTTTGGTAACGTGCACTGACCCCAGAAAATGCCAAATCGCCACGCCAGCCCGTTTGCGGTGTAGTTTGTGTTCCTGTCTCGAGTTCGGGTGGCAGGCGCATGGCTTGGTCTACACTTTGCACAGGGTCGCGCATTGCCGCGAAGCGCGAAAAAGCAAAAGCAAAAAGCTGCATTGGGGCAATCACGATAACCAGCATGGTCAGATATACGGTTAAATCTACTCCGGTCATCTGTCCTGCACGAATTTGCCCGAGCGCCAACCAGACCAGAACACCAATCCCCACCGCAACGATCAATTGGGCGATTGGTGAGCTGAGGTTTGCCCATACAGTACGGCGTAAACTGGCTTGGGCTTGGGCTTGGTTTTGGCGCATAAATTGCGCCAAAACCACCGTCTCGAGTCGAAACGCTTTAATCACATCAAGGCGCGATAAACTCTCGCTCATGGCTGCACTGGCGCGTTCAGCAGCGTTTTGCGTTGTTTGAAAAGCCTGCTGGATGCGCTTGCTGACCCAAGCAAGCAGTAGCCCCAGGGGAATGGTGGTTAAAATCAGGCTGGTGGTTAGGTTGGCATTTTGCGCAAAAAGTAACCCCAAAGCAATCAGCACGGTTAAACCCTGCCCAATCAGAATGGGTAGCTCGTTGGTGTAGAAATTCTCGAGTTCGCGCAAATCCAGCCCAAGTCTGGCAGTTCGCCCACCACTCGAGAACCCGGAGTCGCTTTGAATTAAATCTGCCGAAGCGGTATGCACCATTGCAGCAAAGACCGCTTGGCGGCTGCGCTGTCCAAATTTTGCCCCGCCAACCGCAAAAAAGGTGTTTTGCAGGTAGTATCCAAGGATACTTAAAAAAAGTAAGCCAGCAGCCTTTAGTGCGACTTCTGGAACAAGCTCAAACTGCCCCTGCCCGATGATGGATTCAAACAAGGGACTCACCACCCAAGTGGGAAATAGCGGACCGCTCAGTGCCATCAACACAGAAAAAAAAGCACCACAAGCAAAATATACCCACTCTGGGCGAGCCAGTCGAAAGACCTCCATAAACTACAGTATTCTACCCCGTGTGGATTGGCAGGTTTATCCCCAATGAATCTTTTGGCAAGACTGAATGCGCGTTTTCCTTGGGCGGTCTTAGGCTCGTGGTTCATTATTTTTTTGGCTTTATTGCCCTTTGCCACCCAAGTGGGAAGCCGTTTTGATTCAAGCGGTGGTGGAGTCAAAAACTCCGAGTGGCAACGTGTTTTGGATATCTTGGTTCAAGATTTTAACCAACCCGCACTCGATTCTCTGCTTTTGGTCTCTGAATCAAGCCTAGAGCCGCAAAGCCGCGAATTTCAGAATGCGTACAGTCGCTTGCTCGAGAAGATTCAAGCGCTCAAAGGCATCCAAAGCCTCACCCGCTACAATGACCCTAGTATTCCTCTTGCACGCGCTGGAAAAGCTAGTAATATGCACATCACCGTGACTCTGATTGCCAGTGAGTACGGTTTTCCTGCCTTGCTTTCGCAGATTCGTGCTGCCGCCAAAGCCAGCGCTCCGCCCAATACCAAGTTTTTTGTAACAGGTGCAAGCGCTGTCAACCAAGACTTTGCATACCACACCGAGCAGGATGTGCGCCAAGGCGAACTCACCGCCTTGCCACTGACAGCACTGGTTTTGGTCTTGGCATTTGGGGCGCTGGTCGCGGCGGGGCTACCGATGATGGTGGGCTTGGTGGCGATTACCCTAACGATGGCAGCACTCTATTTTGTCACTTTTTTACTGCCCGTCTCGAGCTTTTCGCAAAGTGTAGTGACACTTTTTGGCTTGGGTGCAGGCATAGACTATGCGCTTTTGGTTGTTAGCCGCTTTCGGGAGTATTTGGCGGCAGGGCAGACCCCAAAAGAGGCGGCTTTTGGGGCAACACAGACCGCAGGACGCGCTGTACTCCTCAGTGGTCTGACCGTAGCCATTGCCATGAGTGCACTTTTAGTACCAGATTTAGCGGTCACGCGTTCGATTGGCATTGCTGGCTTGCTGACCATGACCTTTACAGTTTTGGTGAGCATCACTGCCCTACCCGCAATTTTAGCGTTGTTGGGTCAATGGGTGAATTTGCCGCGCATCTGGCGCAACACTGGACAACCAAGCCGCTTTTGGGGCAGACATGCGGCTCGAGTGATGGCTCGCCCTCTGCCTTGGGGGCTTGGTGCAGCATTGGTGCTGCTGTTGTTGTCTACACCCACTTTAACCATGCGGCTTGGGTATACAGGCGCGTTTGGGTTAGGGGCAAATATCGAATCGCGCCAAGGGCTAGAACGCATTAGCAAACTCGAGTTGGCAGGTAGCTTAGACACCTTTGATGTGCTTTTAGATTTAGGGCAGCAGCCCTATAGTGCCGAGACTCGAGAGCGTTGGCGCTCACTTGACCAGAGCATTGCGGCTTGGCAGGATGTGCGTTTGGTGGTTTCGCCGTTTAGCCTCGTGCGGCTCACCCAAACACAAAATACCAGTGCCAACAGCAGTGTGGCTGCCGCATTGGGCTTCGCCCAGAGCAGTATTTCGAGTTCACGCCGTTACTTGAAAATGCAGATTATTCCGCGCCAATCGTTAAACACCCTAGAGGTTGGCTCTTGGCTTTCGCGAATTCGTACAGCAGCTGCAGCACAAGGTTTTTATACTGTATTGATTGGTGGTGCACCTAAAAGTGCCCACGAAATCACACAAAGTCTAATCGGGGTACTGCCACAAGCTATTGGTTTGGTGTTTGCAGCAACTTTTGTGCTGCTTTTGGTGGTGTTTCGTTCAATTTTGGTTCCGCTCAAAAGTATTTTGCTCAATTCGCTTTCGGTGGCAGCGAGTTATGGGGTTGTAACCTTGGTTTTGCAGCACGGGTTCCTAGCAGAATTTTTGAATGCCCCAACCGATGTTGGCTTAATAGATGTGACCATGCCCTTGGTGCTGTTTGCAGTGATTTTTGGCTTGAGTATGGACTACGAAATTTTTTTGCTTTCGAGGATGCAAGAAGCGCACTTGGCGGGGTGTGATACCCCCAGTGCGGTCAAAATCGCGCTCGAGCGTACAGGCAGCGTGATTAGCAGTGCGGCTTTGGTGATGGTGATTGTTTTTGCGGCATTTATTCCAGGTAATGTGGTGGTCAATAAAACCCTTGGTTTAGGTTTAAGTATGGCAGTTGCACTTGATGCTACACTTATTCGCGTGGTCTTGGTTCCAAGCCTGATGGTTTGGGCAGGGAAATGGAATTGGTGGCTGCCTGCGTGGCTGGATAGGCGTTTGCCGAAAATACAAATCGAGCATTGACTGCTCGATTAACCGTTGCTGTCGTTTAAAAGTGAGTTTTGGCACGGCTTAGTCTACTTCATTCCACATCACCTGAAGATGCACCCTGGAATTGTTCACAATGAATGGTATTGGCAAGCAATTCACAATGGATGGTATATTGGTTTGTGTACCAACTCCCAAATACTACAAATTCCCGCGTAGAAAGTTTTCGATGATTGCTAACGGCTCGCGCAGAGCAAACCTCGAGAGCACCCCAAACCTTGACCAGCATGGGCTTTTGGGTGCACCGACCAAAATTGGCTCGAGTCCAATTTTGCGTGCCAGCATTCCAGCACGAGCCAAATGAAACGGGTCAGAAACAATCAGCACTTTTTTGCCCTCGAAAAGCGGCTTACTCAAGCGCAGGTTTTCGGCGGTGCTGGTGCTGCGTGACTCGAGCAGGGTTTTGCTGCGTGCTAACCCTGCAGCTGCGGCAATATCCTGCATCACTTCGGCTTCGACAGCACCATCTTCTTCGTCTATGCCGCCGCTTAAAACCAGCGCGGGAGCATAACCAGCTTTGAAGAGTTCCACACCGCGCTCGACTCGTGCCTTTAAACATGGATTCCAGCGTCCAGCAGGATAGTACGCCTGAGCACCCAGAACAATAATTGCGTCGGCTTTTTGTGGCTGTATTGAATTGCTGCCTAGCGCCACGATTAAAAGCAGCCCAAAATACAGCAATAGCCCCGCAAGACCGCAACCAATTCCGACTCGAGTCAAGCGCTTCATGTGTAGTACTCCACCATGCTTTAGGTGAGAAGTATAAAACCGTTCCATCACCCAAAAAATTCGTGCCTAAAAACAGATTTATTCTGTACCTATAGGCAAGTTTGAATTGTTGTGTGGCTTGTTTCGCGCTTTTTGTGGGTTGCCTAGAATATCTTTCGGAGGTAATTATGAAAAAGCTTCTCGGACTCGGCTTGGCAGGAATTCTCGCATCTGGTGTGGTAGCGCAAACTGCCCCGCAAACCATTACCCAGATTGTTGCTGGAAACAGCAATTTCTCTACGCTTTTGGCAGCTGTAAGTGCGGCTGATTTGGCAGAAACCCTCGGTTCCCCTGGTCCATTTACGGTCTTCGCGCCAACTAATGCTGCTTTTGCAAAACTGCCCGCGGGCACGGTTGAAAATTTACTCAAACCCGAAAATAAAGCTGCTCTTACCGGCATTCTGACTTACCACGTGGTTGCTGGCAAAGCCATGAGTGGCGATGTCGTAAAGCTCAATGGCAAGAGTGTCAAAACGGTCAATGGTGCATCGGTGCGCGTAACCGTCAGTGGCGATAAGGTGATGGTCAATGATGCCAAGGTCACCACCGTGGATATCAATGCTTCGAATGGGGTCATCCACGTGATTGATACGGTTTTATTGCCACCAGCGAAGTAAAAATAGAGATAACTCGAGGGGGCGCTTCTTGCGCCCCTTTATCGTTTTTTGAGTCTTTTATCTTTGGGGCTTACTGCATAAATCGCGCCCCAAGGGATATAGCTGCTCGAGGTCGTATCGCGTTTTATCTGTCCATTGTTATAGCGTACAGTGCGCATATAACGGACATTGATTCCATTTTCTGCCCCACTGATAATTTTAATTTCGCCCATGTCAAGGCTTGGGTCGGGTACAAAACGGTCTTTGGGTGCAGGGCGCTCGTTCGATAGACGCGGTTCGGAAATCTGCACTTGACGCTCGGGGGCAGCACCAAAAAAATGGAGCTCGAGTTCCTGAGTTTGGCGCTTCACTTCAAACTGGAGCCACAGTCGGTTGGGGGTATCGTTCAAAAAGCGCAGGTTTTTACTGGGTGCAAAAACGGTAGCTTCAAAACCCGTGGGTGAATAATACGCCACATTGTAACTGTGCTGGTGCCGCTCGAGAATTGGCAATCCCGCCAAATAAGCTGCACGCCAAACGGTGGTGCTCACCTGACAGATTCCGCCGCCAATATCTTTGCTTAGGCTGCCGCCCAAAATCACATACCCTGGTACATAGCCGTTTTTTTGACTGATTTGGATTTTTTGGTTGAAGTTAAATACCGCCCCGCGCTCGAGAGAGCGCTGGTCAAGCTGACGCACTGCCGCCAAGATATTCCGCTCACGAAAATCGGGGCTGCCTGCATAACTCGAGCTACCACCGCCAACATAAAAACCAATACCCCGACGCAAAAACTCTT
>JBKBVO010000001.1:0-39875 GCA_046289535.1 Deinococcales bacterium
ACCAGCCCTTGGGTAAAGGCTTTGGGGTCGTGAGCATAGGTTTTGACTACAGCGTAGCTCTGCAGAGCGGCTCGAGGGCTTTGAGCAAAGCCACCAGACAATAAAATTACCGCAGCGACAGCAAAAAAGTGTTTCATAAGGTCATGCTATTCAATGACAGCTTGTGAGTTATGAGTTGCGAAAGTTCAGGTGTTTTATTTCTTTTTGTATTCCATTCAACAAGATTTTTTGAATCTAGTGCTTTGTTTCAAGACGAATCGGTGTATTGTGGAATAAACTCCCCCCACCTAAATCGGTGAGCTTCTGACTGGTCAGCGTGTTAATGCCCATACCGTCTGGCGCGTACTTGCCCCACCATATGCCTTCCACCACAACCACACCTCGAGTTGTCGCTTCGGTTACTTTGACGCGGCGCACCACGCTCCCCTGACGGCTCACAATCCGCACTTGCTGCCCATGCTCGAGTTTGTTGTCCACTGCGTCTTGAGGATGAATCATCGCCGTGGGTTCGCCACCCTCTAAACCACGAATCTTCTCGAGTTCGCCATACGTTGTATTCAAAAAATGATGTGCTGGTGGAGTCATTAGCTTTAGTGGAAATTCTCTATCGGTGCAATCTTGCGGCTCGAGATAAGCTGGCGGTGGGTCGAGGTGGAATTTGCCATCTGTGGTAAATGCCGAGCCGTTTTGGTAGGGAAGAAACTCTTGCGGCACGTGAAGACGCACATAGCCTTGTTGCTTTAGCTGTTCGAGTGTGATTCCAGCCACGTAGGGATGGTTTGTCTCGAGCAGCTGTTGCACAAGAGTTGGTGTATCCCAATAAACGCTTTCTTCTGTTACTCCAAGACGACGACCAAGTTCAGCAAAAATCCAAGAATTGGCTCGAGACTCAAAATATGGCTCTGTAGCAGCTTGGTTATAGCTTAAATAGTAATGTCCGTAAGCCGTATAAATATCGTCGTGTTCTAAAAATGTTGTGGCAGGCAGTAGAAAATCTGCCAATTCAGCACTTTCGGTGTAGGCGTTTTCCAACACCACCGTGAGTAAATCTTCGCGTTTCATACCCGCTTGTACCGCTCCAGAATCGGGTGCGACTACTGCGGGGTTGCAGTTGTAAACAAACATCGCTTTGATTCCATTGTGCGGCTCGAGTTCGCGCCCAAGTTGGTTCATGTTCACGCGACGCGTCTGTTGTTTGAGCAAATGTAGTGCGCCTAGTTTTGAGCGGTTAAGCTGAAATGCTCCAGAAGTCGAAAGTAGTGCTCCGCCGCCGCGGTGTTTCCACTGCCCTGTCAGGATTGGCAAAATGGTGACGGCACGTTGTGCATTGCCGCCACCTTCATGGCGTGTCATACCATAACTGGTGCGGATAAAACTTGGGGTAGTGCTGGCATACTCAAGCGCAAGGGCTTGGATGGTTGCCGCCTGTATGCCTGTGGCTTCGACGGTGCGCGCAAGTGTCCAATCTTTGGCGGCTGCCACAAGTACTTCAAAACCTCGGGTTTGCTGCGTGACAAATTCTTTGTCCAGATACGGACTCGAGATGATGAAATTTGCCATGTACAGTGCCAATGCTGCATCCGTGCCTGGACGAATGCGAATGTGTTGGTCGGCAAATAGGCTAGTTTTATTTTGATATGGGTCAATGTGGATAATCTTTGCTCCATTGCGCCGTGCTGCGGTCAAAAAAGGGGTAAGGTGGCTATTGGTCGCCAAGCTATTGATGCCCCAAAGCAGAATCAGTTTGGCGTGTAGTACATCCTCGGGGTTGGTACCTAAGCGCGCATTGCCATAGGTTTTAGCCCAAGCTGCACTGCCTGTCGTGGCACAGATGGTTTCCTCGAGTTCAATAGCTCCGAGTGCGCGAAAGAGCGCGTGTGCGTGTGCGCCTTGGTGCAAGCCCATGGTACCCCCGTAGTTATAGCGCAAAATGCTTTCTGCCCCGTGTTCGGCAATGATTGTTTGTACTCGAGCTGCGATTTCGTCTAAGGCTTCGTTCCACGTGAGTTGCTGCCAGCGCCCTTGTCCTTTTTTGCCAACGCGTTTTTGTGGGTATTTGGGGCGAGTTTCCAAATAGGCGCGTTCGGGGTAGCGGTAAGTCTTGCTGCAAGCAAATCCCTTGGTGATGGGATGGTCTGGGTCTCCGGTAATTGTCATGGCGCGTCCGTTCTCGAGGGTGACAAGCAGCGAGCAGGCATCGGGGCAATCAAGTGGGCAAGTTTGGCGCACAACAGTCATGCTCGAGTCTAACAAAATACCGATGTACGATATGGTAGGATATAACCATGAAAGCCAGTATCTATATACCAGACGAGTTGTATCAGGAGGTTCAAGAGTACCTCAAAATTTACCCACAAAAAAATCTGTCGGGTTTAATCCGCGAAGCACTCGAGGAAAAACTTAAACCCAAAACTAGTCGCTTGCTCGAGTTGGCGGGTTTTGTTTCTTCAGACAAACTTGCTGGTCGTACCAAGGAAGATTGGGCGGAACTTCTGCGCCAAGGTAAGCACGAAGAACGTCAGCCAGTCACAAACTCTTAATTCTTAATTATGCAGTTGCTTGTTCTTGATACTGGCGTATTACTTGCCTATTTTAACCAAAAGGATCATAGCCATGCCCAAGCACTGCGCGGCTTTCGTCAACTTGCCCGAGAAGGTACAAGATTAGTGGTTAGTTCAAGTGTTGTTTTGGAAACTGCAAAACGTATGCTTTTCGATGTCAGCCCTGTGGCAATGCGTGTGGCTACCGAAATCATGTTTGAAACCTTGGAAATTGTGGATACCACCAAACCTAGTATTCAAAATGCCCTTGATTTAATCATGCGCCTCAATCATCGCACCATATCACTTGAGGATGCTGTGGTCATCAATCTGGCACTGACCTTTAACGCCCCCGTTTGGACATATAACTACCGCGATTTTGGCGGCATTAAAAATCTCGAGTTTTGGACACCTGCATGAAACTTTCCCAACTTTTAACCCAAATTGGTAAGCCCCAAGCCATCTCTGCCGACCCCGAAATCCTTGGTGTGGCATTGGACTCGAGACTGGTGCAAAAAGGCTTTATTTTTGTTGCCACTCAGGGGATTCCACTCGCTGGACGCGCACCATTAAACGGTCATGATTTTATCCCCAAGGCGCTCGAGAATGGCGCGGTGGCAGTGGTTGGCAGTGAGGACTTGCATTTGAACGTACCCTATCTTAGAACCGATAATCCAAGGGAATTCTGTGCGCTTTTGGCATCCGAAGTGCTGGGTCGTCCGCAAGATCGCTTGCACATTGTTGGTATTACGGGTAGCAAAGGCAAAAGCACCACTGTGGCACTGCTCTTTCATTTGCTCGAGTTTGCCGGCATAGCAGTCGCACAGATGAGTACCGTGGCAGTGCGCTACCTTGGGCGCGAAGAACACTTGCCTGGGCATTTTACGACCCCAGAATCACCGCAGGTTTACGAATTACTCTCGCGTTTTGCGGATGCTGGTTGTACCCATGTGGTGATGGAAGTTTCATCCCATGCACTTGACCTGGAGCGTGTGACCGGAATTGAGTTTGCTGTGGGTGCATTTATTAACTTTTATCCCGATGATCACATTGATTTTCATGGCAGCCAGGCAGCCTATTTTGCTGCCAAAGCCAAACTCTTACATAAAAGCCGTTTTGCTGTGCTACTTGACTCTATTGCAGCACAATATGGGCAGCATCCGAAACTCGAGCGAATTTTGCCACTCACAGGTGTCCAGGCACAAGCCGACGGATTGCACTTTTTATGGGATGATCAGCCTTACTTTGTGCCCATGATTGGCGAATTTAATGCCATTAATGCTGCCGCAGCGCTTGCTATTGGGCGGCACTTGGGTATTGCTCGAGAACAACTGCGCCAAGGTTTAGCAAGTTTTACGGGTGTGCCGGGCAGAATGCAGCTTATCCAAGCCAAGCCCTTTCGGGTGATTAACGACTTTGCCCATACAGGTAAAAGCCTCGAGCAGGCTGCACAAACCCTGCGCCAAACCACTGCTGGACGTTTGATTGTGCTGATTGGCGCTGCTGGACAACGCGACCCCAATCGACGCACGGGCATCGGAAGTGTCGCAGCCCAAGTTGCCGATTACACCATTTTTACCGAAGAGGACAGCCGTACCGAAAGTACCCAAGCCATTCTTGGGCAATTAGAAGCAGCTTTTCTCGCTTCTGGTGGGGGCTTATACCAGCTTATTCCAGACCGCCGCGAGGCGATTCATTTTGCGATTGGGTTGGCACAAGAAGGAGATACGGTGTTGCTGTGTGGTAAGGGACACGAGCGAACTTTAGAGCGTGGTACAGAATTTTTGCCCTGGGACGAAACTGCCGAAGCACTTGAGGCTTTGCGGCAGATGGCCCTATAGCACCGTGCGGATTCGTGCCCCTAGCATCTCGAGTGCAGGCTGATTCATTCCTCCATGCGGAATAATGACATCGGCATAGCGCTTGGTTGGCTCTGTAAACTGCAAATGGCTGGGGCGTACTGTCTCGAGGTATTGATGAATGACGCTTTCTGGAGTACGTCCGCGCTCGCGTACGTCGCGCTCGAGCCTGCGAATAAAGCGCACATCGGCATCAGCATCTACAAACACTTTTAAGTCGTAAAGCGCTCTCAAATCGGGTTCGTAAAGTGCAAGAACTCCCTCAAGCACAATAATTGGCGCAGGTAAAATCGGAATGGTGTTGCTTGACCTTGTGTAGCTGGTAAAATCGTAAATGGGCGAATAAATCGGCTCACCATCGCGCAGTCTGGTCAGATGCTCGAGCATCAGTGCCCAATCAAAAGCATCTGGGTGGTCATAATTCACATTGAGGCGTTCTCTAAGAGGAATATGCCCTTGGTCAAGATAGTAACTGTCTTGCGCTAACACAGCGACACTACCTACACCTGCAACCTCGAGGACGCGCTCGGTGACTGTGGTTTTGCCGCTTCCTGTGCCCCCTGCAACTCCGATGATAAACGGCGGTTTCATAGCGGTAGCAGTCATGGTCATGGCGCAAAGGTATCATATTTGCGCCATATTCATCTTTATTTGTCAAACTGTGTTTATGAAATGGGTCGTTTGGATACTGGTAGCACTGGGGCTAGGCTTTTTTTTAGGTCGCTCGAGCATCGTTCCGCCGCTCGAGAACAGCCCAGAAGTAACTTTTGCGCGAGATATGCGCGCTCATCATATGCAGGCAGTAGACATGGCAACGCGCATCCGCGACCGTACTGCAGACCTCAAATTGCGAATTCTGGCAACCGATATGCTCCTTACTCAACAAAATGAACTCGGGCAGATGCAGGCTTGGTTAGACACTTGGGGGCTGCCATTGACGGGGCGCGACCCCGTGATGGGTGGAAATCAAGAGATGATGGGTATGACCACCCGAGCTGAAGTCTCGAGCCTGAGCATTTTGCCAGTGCGCGAAGCCGAAATTAAATTTTTGCAACTGATGATTCGTCACCATCAAGGCGGGGTGATGATGGCGCAGGAAGTCTTGTCAAAAAACCCTCGAGCACCTGTAAAGCAGCTTGCAAATAGCATTATGCACGGACAAAAAATCGAAATAGATGCCATGACCGATTATCTCGGGCGGCGCGGAGCCAAACCACTCGAGCCGTTAGCGCCAATGAAGATGAGCAATCACCGCTAATGGCTAAGTAATACACCTGCCGTAACTCGAGTTACGCCTTTTGCGAGGTGTAAGGCGCTGGGTCTAGTCTGGTAGTTTCGGGCAGGAGCATTTAAGTAAGTGCTTCGCCCAAAAAGTCTTTGTATTAGGTCTGTTGCCGTGTTTACAAAGCGCCTCAGGTTGCATGGCTCGCCAAAAATCGTAGGTTTTTATTGGCAGCGTAGCACAATTACATTTTCATTGACGGTGTAGCACAATTACAGCAGTTGGTCGTGGTTACTGTTGGTTTTGCCAAAAGCCCAACTCGCAAAAGCAAAAACCACAGGTCCAATCAGCAAAGTCAAAATCAGTTCGGGCAAAAAACGATAGATGAGCGTCTCGAGCGAGATTAAATTTTGCCGTGTCCAATAATTGAGTGCAATAAACACAACCCATTTACCCAAAAGCGCTACAAATACCGCCGCTGCATGATGAAGGCTGCTCTCTGCCGATAAGCCACGGCGCACAAAGCTCGAGACAAATACCCCTGCCATGATTCCTGCGGCATGGAAGCCCAATAAACCCCAGCCTAAAATGTCTTGCAATAAACCAAGCCCATAACCCACACACAATGCCGCAAAGAGTGGCACTCGAGTTGCCACAAACAACGCCACCAATGAAAATAAATCTGGAGTGGACAAAAACGTAGGCAAGAGCACACCCAGCGAGCCCTGCAAGCCGAGCAAAACCACCATAAAAATAAGACGGCGAAACATCTAGGGCAGCCTCAATACATAAACTTGTTCGAGCGCAGAAATATCCACATGGGGGCTAATCTCGAGGGTTTGTCCGAGCGTGTCACCGCGTGAAGCCGAGACTCCTGTCACTACACCCAATTGCACTGTAGGAAAAACACCACCAGGCGAATTGCTGCTAAAGACCAGATCGCCTACTTTGACCTTAGGGTTTTTGTAATCCTCGGCGCGAATAAACCGTCCCGAAACCCCACGGGCTACAGCAACCGAATTATAGCGTGCAACTTTAATACCCACACGAAAATCAGGGTCTAGGATGGTTCTCACCAGGGCGCTTGTTTCGTCTACCTGCATCACATCGCCAACCAAGCCGCGTGGCGTGGTTACTGCCATTTTTGGCTGTACACCATCTCTGCGTCCTTTATTGATACGAATTTCTGCATTGAGTGCACCAAATTGAAAAGCGATAACTTGAGCATCGGTGAGTACCGAATTGGTTTGGGTACGGATAATCTGTTGCACTTCGGTTTGTTTTTGCACTTGTTGCTCGAGTTTATTGACCCGCAATTCGAGTTCTCCAACTTTGTTTTTGAGGTTGGTGTTTTCGGTATGCAGGTCACGCTCCAAAATCAAGGCTTCAAAAAAGAAACGCAAATTTAAGCCGCCTGTGGTAAAAATCTGCCACAAAGGTGTGATACCGCTCGAGAGCGCCAAAGGTGCTTTAGGCGCAAAGCGTGTGCTGATGAGTGACAGCACCAACAAAACCCCAAAAAGCAAGCCGATTCTCGAGTTCATGCTTTCACCCAGGGTAATAGCTTTAGCCCCGCAGCATTTGCAGTTTCGAGCAGACAGGCAATGGGCAGCCCGACCACATTAAAGTAATCACCTTCGATGCGTGCAACAAGAGCCATTCCAAGCGCCTGAATCCCATAACCACCCGCTTTGTCCAGTCCTTCGCGGCTACTCGCATAGCCTAGAATTTCGGCATCGCTCAGGGCGCGAAACTTTACTCGAGTCACCTCGACGGCACTGCTCGAGAGATTTGCGCCTACCAAGGCAATACCCGTGTAGACCTCATGCCAATTTCCCGAGAGCTGGCGAATAAATTGGGCATTCTCTGCAATGCTGGCAGGTTTATTGAGGATGACCTCACCAATAGCAACGGTGGTGTCTGCTGCCAGTACTATGGCGTTTGGCTCGAGCCGCGCAACCTCTTGGGCTTTTTGCAGTGCCAATTGTTGTACCATGCGGCTTGGATTTTTTTCTTGACTGGTTTCGTCTATGTCGGCAGCGCGTACCCGAAACACAATACCCAAGCGCTCTAACAATTCGCGCCGGCGGGGGCTAGCTGATGCCAACACAAGATCAAACACAAACGATAGTTTAACCCGAGATTGTGAACTGGGTGAAGTGTATGTTTGCATCGCCTGTGTCAGAATCTGAGCATGCAGCCATTGGTGGTCGGGATAACAGGAGCAAGCGGAGTACAATATGCACTGGATTTACTCGAGACGCTGCAAACGATTTCTATAGAAACACATTTGGTCGTCTCTGAGGGAGCAAAACGTGTCCTCGCCGAAGAACTTGGTATGGGCACTCGAGACCTTTCGGCTATGGTCAGCACCTTGCACGATGACCGAGATGTCGGGGCTGGGATTGCCAGTGGTTCGTTTCGCACGCTTGGTATGGTGGTGATTCCGTGCAGCGCCAGCAGTTTGGCAAAAATTGCACACGGCATGGCAGATACACTGATTACCCGTGCCGCTCACGTGCACCTCAAAGAGCGGCGCAACCTCGTTCTAGTGCCGCGCGAAACGCCCTACTCGCGCCCGATGCTCGAGGCGATGCTCAGGGCGCATGATGCGGGCGCACGGATTTTGGCGGCAAACCCTGGGTTTTATGGCAACCCACAGAGCGTCAAAGACCTATTAGGCTTTATTACGGCGCGGGTTTTAGATAATCTTGGCGTAGAAAACCAGCGCAGTCTGCGTTGGAAAGAACCAACCTCAAAAACGTAAGCTTCAAACTTGAGTAGAAGCCTCGTGGCGCCGGTGGTTTATGGGTTGATTACACACTATCAGGACTTTTAGAGCATATTGCGCGTGCTAGAGCTTTAAAATGAAAGTCTTGGTGGTATATGATTGCTTTGATGGTTACACTCGAGGACATACAAGCCGCAGCCGCACGCATTCGCGGGGTTGCTCGCCACACCCCACTACTGCCACTTGAAGGTGGTATTTACCTCAAGCCCGAAAACCTACAAGTCACAGGGAGCTTCAAATTTCGCGGCGCATACAACGCAATCTCGAGCTTAGGACAGGTGCGCGGCGTGGTCGCCGACTCGAGCGGTAACCACGCCCAAGGGGTCGCGGCAGCTGCAAAAATGCACAATATCCCCGCGACAATTGTGATTCCCGAAAATGCTCCGAATATCAAGGTTCAACGCACCAAGGCATGGGGTGCAGAAATTGTGCGCTGCTCCAATGCTTCGAGCGAACGGATGCGTATAGCTATGGAGATTCGTGACCAGCGCGGTCTCGAGTATATTGCCCCCTTCGATGATGCACGTATGATTGCCGGACAAGGTACGATTGGACTCGAGATTCTGCGCGATATGCAGGATGTAACCGCGGTTTTGGTTTGTGTTGGTGGAGGCGGTTTGCTCGGCGGCATTGCCAAAGCAATCAAAAGCCTGTCGCCAAAAACCAAAGTGATTGGCGTAGAACCCGAACTCGCCGCAGATGCCAGAGATTCATTTTATGCACGTGAACGCCGCGCTTGGGATGCCAGTTTGGTCACACGCACCATCTGCGATGGGGTACGGACACAGGGCGTTGGCGAGCTGAATTGGGAAATCATTAAAAACCATGTGGACGACATTATTACCGTTTCTGAAGAAGCGGTTCTCGAGGCGATGCGCTACCTTTTTCTCGAGACAAAATTAGCTGTCGAACCAACTGGTTCGCTGACTGCAGCAGCGATTCGCTCGGGAGCCTTTGAGCCGCTTGGCAAGACGGTGTGCGTCGTATCAGGCGGTAACTACGACCCGCAAATTCTGGGACAGGTCTTGGGCGCTACTTAATCTCGAGCCGCATCGGATGGTAGAGCTGGTCGTCCGAATTCGGGTCTTGGTCCCAGAAGGGATTGGCTTTAAGCCCACCGAGCAGGCGCAGCCAAATCAGGTTGTTGGCGCGGTCGAAGTAGTAGGTTTTGCCGCTGTTATCGGCTTGCACGGCAGCGATGTTCGCTCCTGCCACATCTATGGCTCGAGTCTGCGCACCGGTCGCTAGGCTGATACTCGGGTTGAGCCGACCATCGAAGGCAACAGCAAAAAGTACGCTGTCGGATGCGCTCAAAACGTTGCGCACGGTCACCCCAAAGGACTTGGGAAGCTCATAGCCCGCACCCGCACGCTTGGGGAAACGCAACACAAAACGCCCATCTTTGAGTGCAGCAAAATGGCGCATGTTGCCGAGCTTGGGCGCGGTGTTGCCATCACCCACACTCCAAGTGCCAATCGCCTGACCGTTCGCATCCACTCGAGTGACCTCGATTGGGTGCTTAAAAGCGTAGCGGTTGTTGTCAAAGTCGGTCGTGTAATCGCCAAAGGCATAGTACGTACCCGCACAACTCACGCCGTTTTTGCCTGCGGGCGCAACCTGCACACAATTCGTACCGGCAGTAAAAAACGGTTGGTCATACACCCAGTAATTGCCTGCCGGTCCCCAATAGCCATGCGCATCCCAGAGCGCGCCCGCCAGTGTCCAATGCTCCTCGGTAAAGGGCTGCACGCGCCGCCCAGGGTGCGACTGGATGAGGACGTTATCCGGATTGCGTTTCAGACCCTTGTCTACGGCGGTGATGTAGTAGTCGCCGGTCTTGAACACGCCACTCGGGCTGTTTTTGTCGTCTTCTACAAAGCCAAACCCAACCACAATGTTTTGCGTCATATCGAAGGTGCTGTGGTAGCTCGCAAGCGCTGCCAAAGGCTGCTTGGAATGGCGCGGCACACCTTTATTGAGGCTCTCTGCGACAATCAGGCTGCGCGCAATCAAACCGTCGTCGCCGGCACCATCAAACCAACCGCCCTGGTGGTCTGCCGAAACCCACTCGAGAAAATCAGGCTTGGTGTTGCGGTTCCAGATTCCACCACCACCGCCCCAATACGAACCTGTTTTGTAGGTCGTGACACGCGCAATCCTAAAGCGTATGCCATTTTGGAAATTAAATGGCACCCCACCTTCGGTCGGTGCGTATTTGTTCAGCTCGAGATCGCCCGTTTCGGAGTCAATCGGTACGGTATCCAAATGTATGCCATTACTGCCAATACTGTGCGCCACGTTGGACTCAAAAATACCAAACGGCAGGTTGTCGGGGCGCGCCCCGATGCCGTTCAGAGAAACGTTCTTGTTGCTGCCCATGACTTGCTTGGGAAAGGCGAGCCAATAGCCATGCCCCTCGATATCGGCGACCGCGTTGCCGCGCGTGGTGTTATCTGGGTTGACAATCCAAAAACCACTCGGATTCTCGCGTTCGTGAATCAAAAGCGCACAGTCGCCTTTCGGGCAGCTGGCAAGCCTGAGCGGCTGGCGCACCTTGAGCACCAAATTGCCCTCGAGCAAGTTGCGTCGCTCAACCGCGTCCTCGAGGAAAATGGCATGCCCACGAATATCGTAGCAGATGTTGTTTTGCACCTTTACGCCGTTAGAGCCGTGAATCACCACACAGCGCTGCGCCGAATCCCAGATACTCGAGTTCTTGAGCACAGCATCGGCATCGGCGAGTTCCTTGCCCGTGGGGGCGTAAGAAATATTGTGAAAATGCACTGGGTAGCGCCCAAACCTGCCCGCCTGCCCAACGCGCCGCAGTTCGACTCCGTCGAGCAGCGCCTTGCTGCCTGCGCCCATGACCATGATGTGCGCCCCAAATTTTTGTTGCTGCCAGAGTGCGTCATCGGCGGCTTGAATGACCACATTGCGGGTCAGGTTGCCGACTTCAGCTCGAGCATCGAGCACTGTGGGCACGTCGCTGCCACCAGTGTTGCGCTTGCTCGTATCGGGCATGGTGATTTCACCCGGTGTGAGGCTCATGCCGTTGTTGGTCGCGTATTGCAATTTGCCCCAACGCGCCCCCTGAACGGCGTTCTTGAGCGCCACACTCGAGCCGTTGCGGCTTTGCAGCTCGAGCAATTCCGTGATTGGGGCTTTGACAAAGCTGCCGTCGTTGTAAAAGTCCGTAGGCGCAAACACCAAGCGGTCACCTGCATTCCAAGTCGTATTTTCGAGCAGCGTGAGCGAATTTGCCCCCGCAGCGACATGGTCAGCAATTTTAGTCCAGGTCTTGGTGGGCGGCTTGGCATAGATTTCCAGGCTGCCCATTACCAAAATACCGCGAGACCCCATCTGCATGATGTCCTGTGCGCTGTCGCCGCTCAGCGTGATACTGAGTTTGCTCGAGAACGGATTGATTGCGCTCCCAACGCGCATTGCGCCCTGCACAGCAATATAATCGGCTTGCAGATTGAGGTCTTTGTCCAAAAACTCGAGCGCGCCAAGCACGGTGATATTTTTTACCCTGGCATTGGTATCGAGCACAATGCGCTTGCCAAGCGGGATGACCACTTGGGTATTGGCGTCTGGCACAGCCCCGCCCCATGTTTTTGGATCAGACCACAACTGTGCGGGAGCGCCACTTGGCGGATTCACTGTCTGGCTTATGCCCTGCTGGCAGGCTGCAAAGCCCAGCGCAGCAACGGCTAGGCTCGAGTAGAGAATCTTCATAAATTCAAAAATAGCACAAAAAAAAAATTTATAGCGTGAAATTATTAGCACTCGAGCAAGCCCGAAACTTCCTCCCAGCGCGAGATTTTCTCGAGCAAGAGCGCCTCGATTTGGGCATTGCGCTTACCCAGAAGCGCGAAACTCGAGTCGGCTTTGGGAGCGGCAAGCTCTTGCAAAAGCGCTTTCTGCTCGCTCTCGAGCCTGGCGATTTCCTGCTCTAGGTTTTTTAGCTCCTCGCGCAATTTCCACGGATTGAACGACTTTTTAGGCGCAGCCGCTCGAGTCGGCTCACGCTTTTGGGGCACGGGGGCGTTTTGCTGCATCAGCGCTCTGTGTTTTTCCATGGCATAGGCATAGCCGCCCATGTAGGTCTGCACGCCGCCATCCTCGACAATCCAAATCTGGTTGGCAACGTTTTCGATAAAGCGCCGGTCGTGCGAAACCATCAGCAACGTACCCTCAAAACTCAACAGCGCCGCTTCGAGCTTCTCGAGCATCTCCATATCGAGGTGATTGGTGGGTTCATCGAGCACCAAAAAGTTGCATTCTAAAAGTGACAGTTTAAGCAGCGCCAAGCGCGCCCGTTCACCACCAGAGAGGCTCGAGATTTTTTTATCCTTGCTCGAGAAGGGAAATAAATACGCACCCAAAATGTCAAAGACCTCTTGATCCTTTTCAAAAAAGGGCTTGATTTCCAAAAACAAGGTGCTGTTCGGGTCTATGCCACGCAGCTGCTGGTCGTAGTAGCCAAGTTTTACCCTCGAGCCAAGGCGCACGCTGCCGCGCGCATCGTCGGAAGGTTCAAAGCCAAGCATGGTCTTGAGCAGTGTGGACTTACCCGCGCCATTGCGCCCAATAATCGCGATGCGCTCGCCCTTGCGAATCGTGGCTTCAAAGCCTTTAAACAATGACCTCGACCCGAATTGGCGTGAAAGATATCCGCCCTGCCAGACCACTTCGCCCGTTTCCGAGGTCTTAAAACTCACTGTGGCAGCACCCTGCTCGGCAGCGAGTCCATCTAAAACATTCTCGGCGTAGCGCTCGGCGCGTTTTGCCATAGCACGGGCGCGAATAGCGAGTTTTTCGTTACTGTGACCCCATTGGCGGGTTTTTTCCGCGCTTTGCTCCAAACGTTCGAGTTCGCGCAATTGATTGATGCGCGTACGCTCATGGATTTCGCGCTCGGCAAGCCATGCTTTTTTGAAAGCGGTGTAATTGCCGGGGTAACGCCGCACCTCTTTGTTAAAAACCAGTGCCGTATCGGTTGCCACTGCATCCAAAAAAGCGCGGTCGTGCGAAATTATCAGGACCGCTCCGGGATAACCACGCAAAAAGCCCTCGAGCCATTCGAGCATCACAATATCGAGGTGATTGGTCGGCTCGTCCAAAAGCAGCAGTTCGGGTTGCGCGACCAAAATCTGCGCCAGTGCCAAGCGCGTGCGCTCACCGCCGCTCAAGCCATCCACACGCTCGCTTTCGCGCCCCAAAAAGCCAAGGTGCGACAACACCGTATCGCGCCGTGCGGCGCGCCCATAACCGCCGCGCAGGCGGTAGTGCTCCTCGAGTTCGTGGTATTGCCCTAGGCTCTGCGGATTCTCAAGCTCTGGTTCGAGTTGACGCATTTGGCGCTCGAGGGCATCAAATTCGACAAAAGCACTCTCGATTGCTTCGAGAATACTCTGTCCACTCGGAAACACCGGGTCTTGCGCCAAGACCCGCACCGACAGGTCTGGGGCGCGCAAAACCTTGCCATTGGTCGGTTTTTCTGCCCCGGAAAGTAAACGCAAAATTGTGGTCTTGCCCGCCCCATTGCGTCCCACCAGCGCCAAGCGCTCGCCTTCTTGAATTGTTAGGTTTACACCAACCAAAACATCTTGCGAGCCGTAAAATTTTTCGACATTCTCGAGTCCGACCAACATGGGCGCAGTGTACCGCGTTTGCACACCAAAGCACAGAACCGCTACACAAGTGCGGCAAGAGGCTTGATAACCTCTCCGGGAGGCTGCGCGAAAGTCACGCGGTTCTCGGCAAATTCATCGCGCCAACCGATGTCCTCGAGCGCCTTCACCCACGCCCCGTACGATTCTTGCTGGCGCACCGCAAAGGCAGCTTGGGCGATGCGCTGGTCGCCGCGCGCAATCACGTTTTCGACCCACGCCCACTTTGCCGACACATTGCGCAACTCGAGGTCGCGGCGCAGTTCCTTCTGAATGCGCTTAAAGCGTTTTTCTATGGTCTCCACACCCGCAAAGGGGTCGGCATGGTGCGGAGTATGGCGCTTTGGCACAAAAGGCGAAATCCCCATCGCCACTTTGGTAATAGCGGCAAGTTCGCGGCTGAACTCGATTAATTCACTAATGTCATCGTCGGTCTCGGGAGGCAGACCAATCATCATGTAAACCTTCAGACTCGAGAAGCCGAGTTTTTTAGAGATATGCGCTGTGCGCAGCAAATCCTCGCTCGAGATACCCTTTTTCATCCAGTCGCGCAAACGCTGGCTCGGGGCATCGGATGCAACTGTAAAAGAGCGCAAACCACCGTCGCGCAATATCTGTGCCAGTTCCTCGTCCACAGTGTCGGCACGGATGCTCGAGACCCCGAGCTTGACCCCGCGCTCGGTCAAGACTCGCCCGACATATTTGGTGTGCTTAAAATCCGAAAGCGCTGCACCAACCAAGCCAACTTTTTTGACCCAATCAGGAATACAAGCAAGCAAATCATCGGCTTCGTTATTGCGGTTTGGTCCGTACATCGTGCGCGCCAAACAGAATGTGCAGGGACGCGGACAACCACGCTGCGCTTCGACCAAAAACATATTTGAAAGCTCCGAATGCGGTGTGACAATCTGGCTAAAAGCAGGCAACTTCTCTTTGGGTGCAGTCGCCCAGAGCGGTTCGTGCGCCATGCGGTCGGGCAGATAAATCCCAGGTCTACCCTCGAGATCGGATAAAAACTCCGCACGGCTGCTCGAGTTGCGCCACGCCTCGGCGACGATTGGCACAATCAGTTCGCCGTCGCCAATACAGATAATATCGGCAAAAGGCGCAACGGGATAAGGATTACTCGAGGTGAGCGGCCCACCAACAATCACAATTGGGTCGGATTCGTCGCGGGACTCACGCCAAGGATTAATTCCTGCACACTCGAGAAAACGAATAATATTGGTTAAATCAAGCTCAAAACTCACCGAAAGCGCTAGAATTTCGGCATGACCCACCGGGTCGCCACTCTCGAGCAGGGGCAGGGTTTCGCCAAGTTTAGAAAACATTTCAAGGTCATCTGGCAAAAAAGCGCGTTCGCAGCTAAAGCCTTCTTCCTCGTTGAACATGCGGTAAATCACTTGATAACCAAGGCTTGCCATTCCCACGCTATAGCGGTTCGGAAAACCCAAAGCCACTCGAGTCGAGGCGTGGCGGCGAATCGTACCGATTTCGTCCTCGAGCAGAGGTTTTAAATTTTTGCGCCAATAACTCACAAATTGCAATGGTACGCAGAGGCTATGGGGCTGTCAAGGGAATGGGGCACATTAGAATTGTGCAGGTAGGTGCACTTAGAGACTAAAATTAAGGCAATCGGGTCGTAAACGAGCACCCATAAAGTCACGCTATAGCCAACTACAACGCTTTGAACCACCACCCTAAGACATGATAGCCTAAAGGCGTGCTGAATTTTATGCGCCGTGCCTGGACGGCTCCAGTCACGCAGTCGGACCTCGAGCAAACCTTGCGCCAATTGGGTGTGGAAAGGCATCGCCCAATCATTGTGCACTCGAGCCTATCCAGCCTTGGCAACATGATTGGCGGCACAGCAGCGGTATTAGGGGCGTTAGAGCGTGTCTCGAGCACGATTCTTATGCCAGCGTTTACCTATTACACTTTGGTCTGGCCCCAAAACCAGCGCAGCGAAGACTGGCCCACTCAACCAGGCGAAGATGGTCCACCTTTTCGCAGCAGCAGCCCTGTCTCGAGAGACATCGGACGTATTCCTCAGGCAATGATCGAACGTTATGGTTCTCTGCGCAGTAACCATCCCGCGCTGTCTTTTGTGGCAAGTGGCAACGATGCCCAAAAAATCCTTGGCGCACAAACCCTCGGCCATCCCTATGCACCCATTGGTGTTTTGGCGCATTTAGATGGCTTGGTGCTGCTTTTGGGGGTAGATCAGCGCAGTAACACCAGTATCCACTACGGTGAATACCTTGCGGGTCGCCCGCTGCTCGAGCGCTGGGCAAACAGCCAAGACGGCATTGTACGCACCTTCTATCCAAATTGCAGCGCCGCCTTTCATGGCATCGAAGCCAGCCTCACCACACTGCGTGTTGCCGACCTTGGCAAAGCCACATTACAGGTGATGAGTGTGCGCGATGTGATTGCCGCAACAAGGCGACTGATTGCCAATAACCCCGAAGCGCTCTTGTGCAACTACCCGAATTGTCGCTGTCAAAATGTACGCCGCAAAATTCGCCGCGACGGCGTGCATCCACGCCAAGATATCAGGCTCGAGGAATGGCTAGACAAACACGAAACTGTGCTATGAGCAAATTATGCCATGCCTAATGCGGCAAGATTGGTTTCTCGAGCAGTAAATCTTCGATTTCTGCTGCTCCGATTGCGTCGCCACCACGCTGGAACGCCGCCAAACTTTGCAGGAACATGGCTTTTTTCATCGTTGGGTTGGTGGCAATTTCGCCCAAGCCTCGGTAGGCACAGGCTTCGGCGATAGGGTCACCACACAATCGCGCTTGCTCAAGTGCCACAGACAAGAACTCTCTGGCTTCGGGATAGCGCCCAAGTTTACCGCAAATAATGCCTTGCTCGTAGGCATTGGCACTGACCGCCAAGGGTGGGTTTTTTAGGGTTGCAATCATCTGGCGCTCTTGTTGGAAAATACCAAGCGCAGTTTGCAGTTCTCCTGCCATGCGCTCGACCATGCCAAGCTGGTGCAATGCAACGTATTCGTTGCTGGGGTTATTTTGGCTTTGCGCCTCGAGTCGCAACAAGTGGCATTCACTTCTGGCTGCTTCAAAGCGCCCCGTACGTGCGAAAACGTAAACCAAACCACAGCGCGCTTGCAAAGCGAGGTGAGGCTCGAGCCGCGCATGGCGAAAATCGCGCTCTGCTTTGGCAAAATCCTCGGCTTCAAAGGCTGCCCAAGCACGCTCAAGAAGGTTCATGATTGCCAACTACAAAGGACGAGGTAATCCCAAAGCTTGAAGAATCCCAAGCATTACCCCAAGGATTGGAAGGCGCACAAAAGCCAAAATACCGGTCAGAGACAACACTAAAAAAATCAGCATAAACCCAAACGGTGTGCGGCTCATCCACTGCTCCAAACTGGCAAGAGTGCGTTTAATAGTACTGTTTCCGACAGCAAAGAGCGCCTTTGCACCATCGAGTGGCGGGATTGGAAAAATAAAAATTGCAGCCAAGGAAATGCTATTAAACGCCCCCAAGACCAGTCCAAAAATCACCGAGCGCAGGCTGTCATCGCTACCCGCAAAGGCAGTGAGCAAAGAAGCTAACACAAGCATCAAAAACGCCCACACGAGCATCGAAAGTGGCCCCATAAGCCACACACTCGCCTCTCTGGCATATTGGCGATTGTACAAACGCACCGGCACCGAATTCGGCAGCGCAAAGCCAAAAATCGCCAGCCAAATCCATGAAAAACTATCCAGGTGCAGAGTCGGGTTGTTAGTGCTGGCAAAACCGCGCTGCTTGGCGCTGGGGTCGCCAAAAGCATTGGCTAAAAGTGCCTGAAAAACATTGTGCAGCACCAGACCAAACGCCAAAATAAAAAGTGCAATCAAGTAGGCAAGCGGGTCTTGCCCAAGGTATTGAACAAAGAACATAGCTAAACCCTAACACGTTTTTAGGGCAAACTCGAGCCTGAAAAAAGCAAAGTGCTAGACTGTAGCGCATGCCCAAACTCGCCGTTTGCGATTACCCCGAGCAGGTCTCCCCCACCGACTGGCAACACTTCCCCGCCAAAATGCGTCAGCTTGGCATTGAATACGTGCGCATCGGTGAATTCGCTTGGAGTCGTCTCGAGCCGAAGCGCGAGCAGTTTGATTTTACTTGGCTGGATACTGCTATAGAAACACTGCATCAACACAACCTTAAAGTTGTGCTTTGTACCCCCACTGCCACCCCACCAGCATGGTTAGTACAAGAACAGCCGAGCATCCTGCCTGTAGGCGCGAATGGTCAGGTGCGCGGTTTCGGCTCGAGACGGCATTATGATTTCGCGAGCGACGTGTACTGGCAAGAAACAGAGCGCATCGTGACCGCGCTCGCCAAGCGCTACGGGCAGCACGCAGCAGTGGTCGGTTGGCAAACCGATAACGAATACGGCTGCCATAACACCACGCACAGCTACAGCACGGCGGCGCTGCTCAAATTCAGGGCATGGCTCGAGCAAAAATACACCAGCTTAGAAAAGCTCAATGCCGCCTGGGGCAACGCCTTTTGGTCGCAAGACTACAGCGCGTGGTCAGAGATTGGGCTACCCAACCAAACCGTGACCGAACCCAACCCCAGCCATGTGCTGGACTTTTATCGTTTCTCGAGCCAGCTGGTGGTGCGCTACAACCAAATGCAGACCAAAATTCTGCGCGAGCATAGCCCAAACCGCTTTGTGACTCACAACTTTATGCTCTTTTTTGGCGATTTTGACCACTATGCTGCTGCCGCGCATCTGGATTTTGTCAGCTGGGATAACTACCCAACGGGCATGCTCGAGATGTCTTGGCTACCAGAAACCGAAAAGAACCGTCTGGCAAGGGTTGGACATCCAGATTTGGTGGGCTTTCATCACGACCTGTACTATGGGCTAAAGCAAAAACCCTTTTGGGTCATGGAGCAGCAATGCGGGCAAATCAATTGGGCACCCCACAACCCATTGCCCGCCACGGGTGCAGTGACGCTCTGGACACTGCAAGCCTTTGCGCACGGTGCACAGACGGTTTCTTATTTTCGTTGGCAGGCGGCGCAAAATGCCCAGGAGCAGTACCACTCGGGGCTGCTCAGGCACGACAGCACCCCCGACCGAGGTTTTCTCGAGGTTGAACGCCTGGCAAAAAACCTGCCAAAACTGTCAAACGCGCCCAAACAAACCCAAGTTTGCCTGCTGCACGACTACGAGAGCCTGTGGGCGTTTGACCAACAAAAACACAGCGCCAACTCGAGCTATTGGGCGCAGGTTTTGATGTACTACAGCGCCTTGCGCCAATTGGGGCTGGATGTTGCGGTCTGCCACCCAATGGCAGATTTGAGCAGCTACGCCCTGATTGTCGCCCCAGCACTGATCCTTGGCTCGAGCCAGTTAGCAGCGCATTTGGAGCAATACGCCCAAAACGGCGCAAGCGTGGTTTTGGGGGCGCGTTCGGGGTTCAAAAACCAGCATGGTGGCGTAGCCGCCCCCAACCATTTGGCGCGGCTCGCGGGGGTGCGAATCAAAAACTTCGACAGCCTGCGCCAGGGTGTTCACAGCACGCTCGAGGCATTCGAGGGCAGTTACAAAACGCACACTTGGAACGAATCGCTCGAGCCACTGGATCCCGATTTGCGCCTGCTCGGAACCTACTTTGAAGACCCGCTTTACAGCGAAATTGGGCTGACTTACCGCGCTTTTTCCAGTGGTGGCGGCGTGATGTACATTGGCGTATGGGGCGAGGCGCTCATCAAGCGCTCGCTCGAGTACGCACTATTTCGTACAGGGGTCAATTACACCGAACTCGAGCCAAATTTGCGCTTAACAAGGCGCGGTGGGCAAGTCTACGCACAGAACTGGTCGCACGGCGGGTTGCCGCTGCCACTCGAGCCAGAAACAGAATTCGCGTACGGCAGCAGTATTCTCGAGCCGTTTGGGGTAGCGGTGTATTCAGAGTAAAGGCTTATTTGGGTCGCGCACAGGCAACTGCAGACGGTAGTGCCGCGCCGCAAGTCTCGAGAAAAATGTCGCACTTGTGCCGAGTGCTAAAACAATTTCGCTCGAGGCGATGGGCGCGAGCAAAAAAATCACCACACAGCCGAGTGCGGCGGTGCTGGCGTACAATTCGCCCGGCAAAAAAATGCGCGGCACGTCTCTTGCCAGGACATCTCGAATCACACCCCCACCCACACCGGACACTGTGCCGATAAAAACCACACCGAGCACACCAAAACCAAGCTCCACGCCGCGCTGCGCCGCAGTGGCAGCAAAGAGACTCAGACCCAGCGCATCCAAAATCTCGAGCTCGGATTCGCGCTTCTCGAGTCGGCGGTAACCCAAAAACCCAAGCAGCGCACCAATGATTGCCGCCCAAAGCAAGCGTTCGTCGCGGAACCACGAAGCGGGGAGTAAGCCAGTTAGGGTATCGCGCAGAGCGCCGCCGCCCACGGCAGTGACACAGCCAAGCACAATCACACCGAGCAAGTCAAAGCCTTTGCGTACACCAAGCATTGCACCCGAGGCAGCAAATACGATTGTACCGATGAGCGAAGCAACCTCGAGCGCAGTCATGGAGTGATTTTACCCCTCGAGTGTATCAATTCGTTTAGAATCTTCGGCTCGAGTCAAGCTACCGTAACGTGCCCAGGTATGATTCAAAAGCAACATAACGACAGGCTATTGTCAATAAAAAGCCGACCCCAATGTGTTAAAGGTACTTGTGTATTTATTTTTTAACCACGAGTATCCGCAGTACTTTGGTTCGGTTCTCGCCATAAAATTATACGAAGCACCACATGCCTTTACAACAACTCTAGCATTTGCCAAGCCCAAGGCAGTATGCTTTACACCAAACAAACGTTTATTAGGAGACGATCCCCATGCCCATATCCCGCTTCTACGATGTCAAACGCGATGCTGCTGGTCAGCGCTTTCTCGAGGTTGCAGTTACAGGCTTCACCCTGCTGCGCCTGCCCTTGATGAATAAGTCCACCGCCTTCACCCTCGAGGAACGGCGCTTGCTGGGCTTAGAGGGCTTACTACCGCCGCACGTCAATACCCTCGAGGAACAAAAAACCAGAGCCTACGAGCGCGTTAAAGCCTACGATACAGCGATAGAAAAACACATTTATCTGCGCAACCTTCAAGACCGCAACGAAGTGCTGTTTTACGCCCTTTTAGAAGACCACATCGAGGAAATGCTGCCGCTTTTGTACACCCCAACCGTGGGCGACGCAGTCAAACTCTTTAGCCATATTTACCGTTTTCCACGCGGTTTCAGCGTCTCTACAGACACCATCTCGCGCTGCGCAAACCTGCTCGAGAACGTGCCACTCGAGGATGTACGCATGATTGTCGCAACCGACTCGAGCGCGATTTTGGGCATCGGCGACCAAGGCTTCGGCGGCATGGCAATCAGCATCGGTAAACTGAGCCTCTATACCGGTGCGGGGGGTGTTGCGCCCGACAAAACCCTGCCGGTGGGTTTGGATGTCGGCACCGACCGCGAAAGCCTCCTCAACGACCCACTCTATTTGGGGGTACGCCACAAGCGCTTGACCGGCGAAGCCTACGATAATTTCTTGGATCAATTCGTACGCGACATCTCGGCGCGCTATCCAAAGGCGATTATACAATGGGAAGATTTTTCCAAGGATACCGCTTTCCGCGTGCTCGAGCGCTACCGCAAAATTATTCCGAGCTTCAACGACGATATCCAAGGCACAGGCGCAGTCACACTTGCAGGGATTCTCAATGCCTGTAAGCTTAAAAATGAGCGCTTGCGCGACCAAACCATTGTGATTCACGGCGCAGGTGCAGGCGGCGCAGGTGTGGCTTGGGCGCTCGTCGAAGGGTTGAAACGCGATGGTTTGAGTGATTCCGAAGCACGTTCTCGAGTCCTTGTGCTCGACTCAAAAGGTCTGCTGCTGAACACGCGCCTTATGGAAGAGTACAAGCGCCCCTTCTGCCAAGACCCTGCGACTTTAAGCCATTGGGATTACGATAAAACCCGTGCCCCAAACTTGCTCGAGACCGTACAAAATGCGAAAGCCACCGTACTTCTTGGATTATCGGGACAGAGCGGGTGTTTTTCCGAAAACATTGTCCGTGCTGTAGCACAAAACACCCCTCGCCCAATTATTTTTCCGCTTTCCAATCCAACCATGAACACCGAAGTCCTACCCGAAGATGCCCTGCGTTGGACAGATGGCGCAGCGATTATCGCTACCGGCAGTCCCTTTGCCGATGTCGTGCTCAATGGTAAGACCTACCCCATCGGGCAGGGAAACAACGCTTTTATTTTTCCAGGCTTAGGCTTTGGCAGCATCTTGGCAAGAGCATCGGAAATCACCGATAACATGGTGCTCGAAGCTGCCTATGCACTTGCCGAATACACTCCCGAAGATTCACTCAAAGTTGGGCGGGTCTATCCGCGCATCGCCGATTTGCGCACCGCGAGCATTAACGTGGCAGCCCGAGTCATGCAGTGTGCTGTGCATGACGGCGTAGCAGCAGAGTTTTCGCTCTATAAAAAGAATTTATCTGAACTCGAACAGTTTGCCGCCTCGAGATTCTGGTACCCGAGGTATTTGCCGTTTAAGACAAAATGAGCGATAACTTGTTCCAAGAATGCTCTTTACCAAGGGGCAACAGGGATTTGCACCCACGCTATACGTGAATCCCCTAGTTCGGGTTGCGCTTCTGCTCTTTTATTTTCACTTCGGCAACCAAACCCACAGCCACTAACTCGAGCGGCTTATGCGTTACAGCTTGCGCTTCCTTGAGTGCGTTGTGCGCAAAACTCCCAATTTTTGTAATTCCATAGAGCGACAACAGCGACCGAATCGTAGCTGTGGGGTCTTTGGCAGCTCGGGCGCGTTTGTAGGCTTTTTCTGCCATCTCGAGCGCCTTTTGCTTTGCCCCCCAGAGCAAATGCACCTCTGCCAAGACCGCTAAAGTGAGAGCACTAGCTTCCTCGGAGAGCACTTCGGCAATGCCAATCGCCTGTCCTAAGACAATTGCGGCCTCTTTGGGTTCGCTTTGTGTGGCTTTGGCTTGGGTAAGCAACACTTCGCCAATTAAAGTTTTGGCGCTCATGGCTAAGAAACCATCTTCGCTGGCTTTTGCAGCTTGAAAAGCGGCTTCGGCGCTGGCTCGGGCTTCGGGCAAACGCCCTAAAAACCAGAGCGCATTGGCTTGGTGCAACAGCGCAAAGCCTTGGGCTTCGCCATCAGGCAGCGGCTCGAGAGCGCTTAAGGCTTGTTCGAGCCGACCTAAACGCACCAAAATTGCTGCATAATTGACCTTGGCACTAGCCTGCTCTGCGGGCGCAAGCAAAGCCAATCCCGTTTCGAAGTGGGTTGCTGCTTCAGCCAAGCGGTTCAGGCGGTGGTAAAACTTGCCAAGCTCGAGCCAAACCTGTGCAGCAAAGTTTGGTTTTTGGCTTTGGGCTTCGCGTTCTACATATTCTATATTTTTTTGAGCTTCGGGCAAGCGCGAGGCTTCAAGCAAACCCTGTGTATTCTCAAGCAACACTTTCAGAAAGTGCAAGTGCACTGCAAAACGCTCCGCCTCGAGCCAGCGGTCGAATTCGGCGCTCACACTCGGGCAATCTGGCGCAAGTATGGCTTTTTGTCGGTGCAAGGTTTTTAAATCGGTTGTGGCGTAGTAAAGTAGAACGTCCGAGGCACACTCGAGTCGCCATGCACCGCTTGGCATCTGCTCGAGATAAGGCGCAAATACTCCTTGCTCTTTTGGCATCTCAAGTTCTATGGGTTCATTGGTACAAGCTAAACGCACGAGCGGCTCTAAAAGCGACGGTGCAGGTATGGCGACAGGCTTTTGGTCAATCATAAAGCCAATCTTTCCAAGAAGAGTAACAACAAGCATTGGGCACAGCCTAACGTGCACAAGGTTTTCGCGTCTCGAGTCAAAAACCCTTGACACACTGTTAAAAAAATTTGTAAAACTTCTTGCAAGCCATGCAAATGAACACAGAGTACAGTTCACAAGTGCAGCGACTTCTCAAAAAGTACCAAACACAAGAAATACACCACAAACTCAGAATTTACAAGCTAGTATGAAGTCATGAGCGCAACAACCAATGCCGGGCAAATTCTTGAGCAGCAGTTGCTCGAGGCTCAGATATTGCACCGTGTCAATGCAGCCACCAGCGATGACCCACGTCGTGTTCTGGAGATAATCTGCACCGAAATTGCAAAAACGCTCAACGCCGATTCAGTCGCATTTGGTCGGCTCAGTGATGCAGGTGATTCCCTGGAAATTATCGCAGAATATTGCCAAAATCAGAACGCCGCTCTCAGTACTTTTTTGCCACTAACAGAAGGTCAAATCACCTTTCACACACTACGTGAGCGCCGAGCTGTCGTCATGGATGCACAAAATAACCCAGATTTTGCTGTACACCGCAAAACACTTGAAAAACTGGGCATCAAAAACATGATGATCGTGCCGATTGTAGAGCACCAAGCTATTTTTGGCGCACTCAGCGTAGATTCGTTCATTGCAAAGAATTTTAGCATCGCCGATCAGCAATTCGCAATGAATGCGGTTCAAGCCGCCATGCCCGCCTTAAAACAAATGCAAATTATTGAAGCATTGCGCCAAAGCCAGAATCGTTTTATTCATTTGGTCAACAAACTCGAATGCATTGTTTAAGAGGGTGTAATTTTAGATGGGCAAATTCACTTGAGCTTTGTCTCACAATATTCCCAAACCAACATGGGTTATTCAGTCCAAGAGTGGTACCAAAATCCAAAATGGTTTGAAATGGCCATCTATAAGCCAGACCTCGAGTCTGTATGTGGTCAATTACAAAAAGCGATTCATTCACTCGAGCCTATTGATTTCGAGTACCGCGTTCAGCACAAAAACGGTGGCTTGGTTTGGCTTCGCAATCAACTCAGTTTTGAAGTACAGAACAACCGCGTTTTTTGGCGCAGTCTGGCTACAGACATCAGTCAAGCCAAAAAACAACAACAACTCGATCAAGAACGCAACCATATCCTCGAGATGATTGCTCAGGGAGCAGCGCTCACCGATACCCTGCAAACCATAGTGGGGCTGCTCTATAGACAGTTTGGTTTACCTGTTGGGATTTCAAGCTACCAGGCTGCAAGCGCCCAGCTCTTGGCGCAAGTGGGTCTGCCAGCTCCCGTGATTACCGAAATGAAGCATATTCAGCTTGGCGAAAATGCCCTCGAAATGCGGAGATTACTCAAGCAAGGAGAAATCTATCACTTAAAAGTCGCCGATACAGGCATATTCTCGCCAGTTCTTTGTGGGCACCTACTACGCGCAGGCTTAGAGTACGCTACCCTGTTGCCAATGCATCTCGAGTCTGGACAAGTGCGTGGTGGCTTGGTGTTTTTTTCGCCCACCGAGTTCTTAGAGGCAGCAGATGCGCGCATTCGGTCTGGCTGTGACCTCGCCGCTATTGCTATCGAGCGGCAGCGCTTATTGGATTCACTCGAGCATCAAGCACTGCATGACCCACTGACCGGTTTACCAAATCGCGCCTTATACAAGGCACACCTGGAACACGCAATGGCAACTGCTCTACGCAATCAAAGTAGCTTTGCTTTAATACAGCTCGATCTAAATTTTTTCAAATCACTCAATGATACCTATGGACACACATACGGAGATAAAGTCTTGTGCCGAGTAGCTCAAACGCTGCTGCAAGCCGTCCGTGCTTCAGATTTGGTAGCACGACTTGGTGGCGACGAGTTCTGCATCGTTGCATTGGACATTAAAACCCATGAGGAAGCACAACATTTTTGCCACAAACTCGAGCAAACTTTAGCCTCTATAGACCTCGAGTCTGGAGAAAGTGTCAGTGCTGCTATTGGTTATGCTATTTTTCCCAGCGATGCCGACCAAGCCGATTCGCTCTATAGCCATGCCGACCGCGCGATGTACCACGAAAAAAAATTAGCTCGGTAAATTCGCACGCGGGTATGAGCCGATCACTTTGATAAAACTGGCTTTTTCAGTCATGCCAAGCATTGCGGCTTGGACTTCGGGCTGATGTAAACCGCCTTCAAAGTCTATGTAAATATAGTAGGAAAATGCTCGATCACGGCGTGGACGCGATTCAATACGCGTGAGGTTTAAGCCTTTTAACTGCCCCAAAGTCTCGAGCAAAAAACCAGGGGTGTGACGCACCGCAAACACCAAACTGGTCTTATATGGCAAATCTTGTACTTCGCGCTCAAAACGCGACAGTACCAAAAAACGCGTGTAGTTGAAATCTTCATCTTCGATATTTTGAGCAAGCACCTCGAGACCATAAAGTTCGGCAGCCCGTTGCGAGGCAATCACCGCTTCATCCAGTGACCCACGTTTTCGCAATTCCTGAGCGGCACCTGCGGTATCAAAAGCACTGACTGGAACAAAACCATTTTTGGCAATAAAACCATCGCACTGCGCCAGCGCTTGGGGGTGCGAATGCACACGTTTGATATCTGAAAATTTTACGCCGGGCAAAGCCAGCAGTTGGTGTTTTACACGCACAATCACTTCACCAATGATATGCAAATCGGTTTCAGGTAATAAATCCATCGCTTGTTGCACCGTTCCAGCAAGGCTATTTTCCACTGGAATTACACCAAGCTCGACCTCACCCTGCGCAACAGCAACAAAAACCTGATGAAAAGTCGGGTAGCCCAGGGCTTGGGCATTTTTATCCACCTCGAGTGCGGCGATTTCGCCATATGCGCCATTGATTCCCTGAAAAGCAATCCGCTGCATGCCATGCAAGCGTAGCATTTTTGCTCTAGGATGTGGTACACTCACCGCATGACCTGTTAAGGGTTGCGCAACGTGTCTCTCCCCCAAGTGCCTTTTTTGGCGCAAGGGGGTTTTTTCTTAAAAGGGATACAAAAGGGGGAAGCGCCATGAGACGAACCAGCCTCACCGACCTTCAAGACCTGATTTGGCAAGGACGCTATTCGATTAAATCCCATGCTGCGCGTCATGCTCGCGCCGAGGGCTTTACCGAAGCGGATATTGTACAAACCCTCGAGTACGGACGCGAGTTAGCGGTTTATCCCGAGGACTGCCGTTTGCTCGTTCTGGGGTATATTTCGGTCAGTTCGCAATTGCGAATACCACTTCATGTTGTGGTGGATTATTCGCCCTATCGTTGGGTGGATGTTATAACAGCCTATATTCCCGACCAGCCTTATCGTGTTGTCTCGAGAGAGCGTGTGGCAATTTTAATTTCCGAGGAGCGCGAGCGCACCGTGCGCCCCAAAGGACAACGCTACCGCCCACGCGGATGGAGAATGCGCGGCTTGGCTCTGCGCTGACTGCAGCAAACAGACGGATGGTTTTTCTGCTCAAGTCCGGCGCAAATTTATTTTTTCTTGCTCACAATATAAACCCGAATCATTTTCGAGGGGGTAGCGGGTGGCTCGCCTTTATTCAGTGCATTGAGCACTTTTTCACCCTCGAGCAACCGCCCAAAAATCGTGTGCTTGCCATTTAAATGTGTGGTTGGCACAAAAGTGATAAAAAATTGGCTGCCATTGGTTCCTGGTCCTGCATTTGCCATTGCGAGTAAATTCTTTTTATCGAAAGTCAGTTTCTGGCGAATTTCATCACCAAACTGATAGCCTGGTCCGCCCGTTCCTGTGCCAAGCGGGTCTCCGGTTTGAGCCATAAAGCCTTCGATAACGCGGTGGAAGATAATCCCATCGTAGAATTTATGGCGTGCCAAAAAAACAAAGTTATTGACGGTCACAGGGGTATCGTCCTCGAATAAATCAAGCACCATCCGCCCTTTTTCAGTTTCGACCACAGCGCGATAGTCGGTGTTATCCGCCAAAACGTACTTGGGGGCTTTAAACGAGGTGACTCGAGTTTTACTTAAACCTGGCTCGAGTTTAAACCCACTCGGAATAAATGGCTTTGTGCCTTGTGCCAAAACGCTCGAGATGGCTGCCGCACCCAGTACTAAACCTGATACAATCCGTAAAGCTGTTTTCATCGTGTTGTATTCTATACCCAAGCGCTGTGACCTAATAACAAGCCAAGATGAGAAGACACGTCACTATTCAGAGCAGACATTATCTGATATATTTAACCAGGTTAAATAAATTTTGGAGGGTAACTATGTACAAAGGAAGAGAAGGGCAGTGGGCATTTTTCCTGCATCGCCTTTCGGGTATTGCAATTTTGCTGTACCTGATTATGCACACCGTTTCAATTGGCTCGACTATGCTTGGTGAACAGGTTTATACGGCTGTACACAAAGTCTATGAGCTAATGCCGTTTCGTCTAGGTTTGATTGGAGTGGCGGGTGCGGTTGCCTATCACGCTTTTAATGGTTTACGCATTGTTTTAATGGACTTCACCGATTGGGGTGTGAAGTATCAGCGTCAGCTTTGGTATGCCGCTCTGGTTTTAGCGGGACTGTTTATGCTGCTCACACTCTACGCCAACCTGCCACGTCTGTTCCCTAGCGTGTTCACCTATAGTATGCCCTGGGAGGTTTATGGCAATTAAAGCCCGTACGTTCCGCGATGCAAAAGCCCAAGCAAAGTCTAACCCGGAGCTTGTGTGGTGGGTTTTCATGCGTCTGTCTGGCACCGCACTTGTTTTGCTTACCTTGTTTCACCTTTTCAAAAACCATATCGTTGCCGATGAAGCTGGCTGGGATTACGAAGCTATTGCCTCGAGTTATGCCGATTGGTGGAATAAGCTGTATTTGTTTGCCTTGCTGAGTTTAGGCTTGCTGCACGGTGGAAACGGTCTGCGTTACGTGATAGACGATGCTACTGCCAAGAATCCTGTTGCGCGTTTTTGGGCAAAAGCCGTAGCTTACAGCGTTTTAGCCGCCGTTTTGGTTTTTGGGTTGCTGGCACTGATTGTAAAAATTCCCATCCCTGGCGTAGACAATTAACCAAAGTAAGTCTCGAGCAATAAGTTTTAAGCTGTCTGCTAATTGAGGAGCAAAATATGCAGGTTCATAAGTATGATATTATCGTCGTTGGTGCTGGAGGAAGCGGCTTAATGGCAGCACTTTATGCCAAAAACAATGCCCAAGGAAGTGTAGCGGTCATCTCCAAGCTTTATCCAACACGTTCACACACAGGCGCAGCACAGGGTGGGGTCGGAGCCGCTCTTGGCAACGTAGATGAAGACCACTGGGAATGGCATATGTTCGACACCATCAAGGGCGGCGATTACTTAACTGACCAAGATGCAGCCGAAATCTTTGCCAAGGATGTAATCGAAGCCGTGCTCGAGTTAGAGCACATGGGGCTACCATTTAGCCGTCTACCCAATGGCAAAATTGCACAACGTCGCTTTGGTGGACACACCCGTGAATTCGGCAAAGCCCCTGTGCACCGCGCTTGCTATGCCGCCGACCGCACTGGTCATATGATTTTACAAACCCTCTACCAGCAAAGCATCAAACAGGGTGTGACTTTTTTTAACGAATATGTCGTGTTAGACATGATTCTCGAGGACGAACCAGACGGCAAAGTTTGCAAGGGCGTTGTTGCTTGGGAAATGGCAACAGGCGAAATCCATGTTTTCCATGCCAAGAGTGTGGTGCTGGCAACAGGCGGTAACGGACGTATCTTTAAGGTCACATCCAATGCCCATGCCTTGACCGGCGACCTCACCAGCATCGCCTACAGGCGCGGCATTCCGCTCGAGGACATGGAATTTTACCAGTTCCACCCGACTGGATTGTATAAACTCGGCGTGCTTTTAACCGAAGGTGTACGCGGTGAAGGCGGAATTTTACGCAACGCCTCGGGCGAACGCTTTATGGAACGTTATGCTCCAACAATTAAAGACCTTGCACCGCGCGATATTGTCTCGCGCAGTATGTACTTTGAAATCCGCGAGGGGCGTGGCTGTGGTCCAAATAAAGACTATATTCATCTTGATGTCACCCATATTGACCCCAAGATTCTCGAGGAGCGCTTGCCCGACATCATGGACTTTAGCCGCACCTATTTGCGCGTCGAGCCAACCAAAGAGCCTGTGCCGATTCAACCCACCGCGCACTACACCATGGGTGGGATTCCAACCACGCTGGATGGTGAAGTAATTTACGGCACCACCAACCAAGAGAAAGTGCGCGGTTTGTATGCAGCAGGTGAGGTTGCTTGTGTATCCTTGCACGGCGCAAACCGCCTTGGCACCAACTCCTTGGGTGACCTGATTGTCTTCGGGCGCAGGGCTGGCGTGGCAGCCGCCAAATACGCCAACAGTGCCACACTCGAGCCACTACCACACGATGCCGATGCGCGTGCCAAGGATTTGGTCTCGAGAACCAAGAATGCAAGCGGCAAAGAAAGTGTCGCCCAAATCCGAGCCGAAATGCAGCAAACCATGCAGGACAACGCCAGTGTTTTCCGCACCGAAGAAACGCTCTCTGCCCAAGTCGAAATCCTGCGTGACTTAAACGCCCGCTACCGCAACATTGGCATCTCTGACCGCTCGGAAAAATACAACACCGAACTGCTCGAGGCAATCGAACTCGGATTCCTTTTAGACAACGCCGAAGCCCTGGTACACAGCGCTCTGAATCGTCGTGAATCGCGTGGTGCACACGCTCGAGAAGACTATACAGAGCGCGACGACACCAAGTTCTTAAAGCACACTATGTGCTACCAGCTCGAGCCGGGCAAAACCGAAATCAAGTGGAAGGACGTGGTGCTCGGTAAGTACGCACCAAAGCCGAGAACGTATTAGTCATTGGCTAATAGAGCCGCTAGCCTGTGCGCCGCTTGTGCGGACAAAAGTGGTAAAGGCTAGAAGCTAGGAGCAAAAAATATGCAAGCAGTATTAAAAATCCAGCGTTACAACCCCGAAAAAGACAAGAAGCCCTACTGGGCGGAGTACACGCTCGAGGTCAGCCCCAAAGACCGCATTTTGGATATCCTCAATCAGATTAAATGGGATATGGACGGTAGCTTGTCATTTAGGCGCTCCTGTGCTCATGGTATCTGTGGCTCAGATGCCATGTTGATTAATGGCAAAAACCGTTTGGCTTGTAAAGTCCTGATGATGGATTTGGGCAGCAGTACCGTAACTATCGAACCCATTCGTGGTTTACCCGTGGAAAAAGACTTAATTGTGGATATGCGTCCATTCTTTGAGTCATACGAAGCAGTGATGCCATTTTTTATTAACGATGACCCAGCACCAGCGCGTGAACACTTGCAAAGTCCCGAAGAGCGCGAAATCTATGATGCCAGCACCAAGTGCATTCTGTGCGCCTGCTGTACCACATCTTGCCCGATTTTCTGGGTCAATGGCAGCTATCTTGGACCAGCAGCGATTGTGCAGGCGCACCGCTTTATATTTGACTCGCGTGATAAGGGCGGCGCGCAGCGCTTGGCACAACTCAATCAAAATACAGGTGTGTGGCGCTGCCGTACTGCCTATAACTGTACCGAAGCCTGCCCAAGGGATATTCCAATTACCGATATCATTGGGCAAGTCAAACGGGCGATTTTGTATAGCAACACCTAAGTGTTCATCAAAAAATACAAGGTGGGACATACCCCACCTTGTATTTTTTGTGTTTTAGATACGCCGGTATGCACGACCCGAGCTTAATTCCGACCTACCCAAGTCCGACGCTTTTGGCAGCCTGAATGATTGTCATACTTCATCACGCCACGCGCTCGGCTTCGCGCATAGCAAGGGCTTCGAGCGCAGACTTTGCGGGAGAATTGGGCAACACTGCAAGAGCTTGCACCGCATTCTGGGCACGACGGCGCATTTCGCTGCGTGCTTCTTGGTCTGTTCCATGCTGTAAAACCAAGGCTCGCATTCGCTCGATATCACCAATTTGGGTTGCACGGCGCTCCAAAATGGCTCGAGCTTCGCTGATTTCGCGCTCGAGCAAATAAAGCACAGGCAGGGTCGCTTTGCCTTCGCGCAAGTCTCCACCGATGGGTTTACCAATGGTTTGCTCGTCGGACATCAGATCTAAAATATCGTCTTGAATTTGAAATGCCCTGCCATACTCGAGTCCGAATGTCTCGAGCGCCTGCACCACATCTGGCGCAGCACCAGCTAGCAATGCCGCCCCTTTAGTGGCTGCCGCCACCAAAGAAGCTGTTTTCCCTGTAATAATCGAAAAGTAATTAGGCAAATTGTATGTGCCAAGTGCCGCCACCTGAAACTGCAGCACCTCACCTTCACAAATGGTGCGCGAAGTATTTCCGACCAAGCGCACAAAATCTGGTGTTAGTGTCCCAAAATCAGAGAGCACAATCATCAGTTTCGCTAGTAAATAGTCGCCGCTCATGACACTGACCACATTGCCATAGTGCTTAAAAGCCGTTTCTTTACCGCGCCGCGTATCGGCATCATCTATTAAGTCATCGTGCAACAGACTTGCACTGTGCAGCAGTTCGATCACCGCGGCATAGTCCACCAAGCGCGAGTCGCTCGAGCCAAGCGCCTTGGCTACCAAAAACACCAACTGCGGGCGGGCGCGTTTTCCGCCAGCATCGAGCAGGTCTTCGCCAATCAATTCGATGAACTCGACTTCAGACTGCACCAACTGGCGCAGGCGCGTCTCGAGCAATGCCATTTGGGAAAATACAAGTGGATTCATGGGATTGGTTCCAAGCCTTTGTGAAAGTATACACGCATATCTCGGGACAGTGGTCTAAAAGCCGTTATTTTCGTCTGGAATACAGCAAATTTAAGTAAGTCTCAAGCAAGGGCGCCGTGTTGGCAAAACACTTAAAGACATTGCAACAATTGCTCTGCGCAAGGGCGACTTTCGCTGGCTTTAGCTTTTTGCAGTGGTTTTTAAGCCACTTTCGAGCGCCTGATTGCCTTGGTGCAAAGCGGTATCAATCTGTTCAGCATTACTCGAGAGATAAAACCCAAAATACCCCGTGAAATAAACGTGGTTTAAGCCTTGCTCCTGTCTTTGGTTTTGCTCAAGTCGTCTGGAATACTTGACGCGCCTAAAAGGATGTGTTACATTTCCGAGCCGCGTAGGCAATGCTCTGTTGCGCAGGGTGGAGCAGTCTGGTAGCTCGTTGGGCTCATAACCCAAAGGTCATAGGTTCAAATCCTGTCCCTGCAACCAAAGGAAATAACCTCACGAATGTGGGGTTATTTTTATTTACCGACTCGAGTCATACAGGTTTTCTTAAAGTTTGATTTTGCCACCTCAAAACACAGTAGAATAAGGGACGTGAAACCGCTTTTGTCCTTAAACTGGAAGCTGCAAAAAGGTCCTGCCGAAAGTTATGCTTGGTGTAGAGCGCTGCTCGAGCAACTCCCCGAAGAGCTGCCCGCCGACCTCGCGATTATGGCACCTACAATCAGCTTAGAGCGTGTCAGCAATGCCTTACGCGGTAGCCCAGTGCAGTGGGGAGCACAGGATGTCTCCAAGCACCAAAAAGGCGCTTACACTGGCGAAACCGCCCCACAATGGCTCAACGAACTCGATTGCAGCTATGTGATCATCGGACACTCCGAACGGCGTGATTATCACGGCGAGACAGACATCATAGCCGGCGAAAAGACTGCTGTTGCCATCCGTGCTGGAATCAAACCTATTCTTTGCGTCGGTGAAAAATTAGATGTACGCGAAGCAGGAAACGCAGAAAGCCACACCCTAAGGCAGCTCGAGACCGCATTGGCTTGGCTCACACCAGAAGTGCTTGCAGACGAATTCAGAGGGGTTCTCGAGTGGCTGACCATTGCCTACGAGCCGATTTGGGCTATTGGCACGGGCAGAACCGCAACACCAGAAGATGCCGAGAACATGGGTAATGCCATGCGCAGCTGGTTTGTAGAGCGCTATGGACAAGCAGGAAATAACTTGCGTCTTTTATATGGTGGCAGTGTTAAGCCAGACAACATTAAAGCCTTGTGCAGCCGCCAAAATGTCAATGGTGCACTGGTTGGTGGAGCGAGCCTTGAACTCGAGAGCGTCCTTGAGATGCTCGAGGCATTGGAAGGTTAAAAAAACTTTTCTTTTTTTGTTCGCTAAATACTCGGAAAAAGGCTACCTTGCTGCAATTCGCGGGTGGCTTTTTGCTGTTTTAAAACCACTTCGAGCTTCCGCACAATCTCGGGGTCAAAACGGGTGTTTTCTTGCTTTTTAATGCGCTCGAAGGCTTCATTACTGCTTAATTGTTCACCTCGGTCGGTGGTCAGGATATCAAAAGCATTGGCAACCGCAATGACCCGCGAAAACAATGGTATTGCCGAACCGCGCAAGCCACGTGGTCCACCTGTACCGTCAAAATATTCGTGCGTATGCAAAATTGCCAAACGGGCAGTTTCGAGTTCTGAAACGCGCTCGAGCAAATTATAGCCTAGACTGGCAAGGCTCACATCATCGGCTCCTGCCTCGGACAAACGCCCAAGATCGTGCAGCATCGAAGCGAACCAAATATCGTTTTGCTCGAGCGCATTTAAGCCAAGTTCTCGAGCGATTGCCATCGCGTAGCTGGTCACACGCACCGCATGACCAAGTTGGTTAAATTCTTGGGCTTCGATGGCTTCGACAAAGGTGAGGGTCAGGTTCCACGCTAAGGAGCGCTGCTTACTCATATCAAGAAAACTACCAAGAATACTGGTGACCACCCCACCCCAGCGATTGAGCGCCTCGAGCGCACCTGAAGCAAATGCGTCTTGGTAGCTCTCGAGCATCATTGCACCTCGAATACCCACACTGCGGTCTCGGAAGGGCACAATCAAACACTGTTTATACTCGCGGATACCCATACTCGAGAGCTTGGCGCGGGCTTCCGGTAAATTGGGATTAAAAAAGTCGTTGCTTGGGTTGGTGGAAATTCTAGGCTGACCATCTGTCCATGGTCCAACCAACTCAACCCCTATGTATTCACTTCCGTAACCCTTTACTGCGGCGATTTTATCCGTGCCATTGCTGCGCACCACTGTCCAAGCTCGAGTCGCCGCAGGAGCGAGAAGCATTGCGCTTTGCATTGCGCTCTCGAGTAGGCTTTTGAGGCTTCGAGCAGCGAGCAGCTCTTGGGCGGCTTTGATTTGATCAAAACTTTCTGTAGGTTCAGCGGCTTTCCTTCGGAACATAATATTAAGTATACCCACAACTTGTTTTCGAAATCCCCAAATTTGCCCCCTTGATTTTTAGAACTTCTTTGCTATACTCCTACGGCTGCCGCGAATGATACACATTCGCGCAAAATAACAACGTCGGGTGCAAACGCGCCCTAGAGGAGCAAAACAATGGCAAAGCACCCCGTGCCCAAGAAGAAGACCAGCAAATCCAAGCGCGATATGCGTCGTTCACACCACGCCTTGGTCGCCCCAAACCTGACCACCTGCAAGAACTGTGGCAACAAAAAGCAACAGCACATGGTCTGCCCAAGCTGTGGCTACTATGATGGTCGCCAAGTCTTAGTGGTTGCCGAAGCATAAAGCTGGTAAAAAAACACAGGCTCTAAGCCTGTGTTTTTTTTATGCTCTCGAGACACTGCAATTTAGCCTTTTTCGCCACCGCTCAAGGCACCAGTCACAAAGACTTGCTGGAAGCTGTAGTACAAAATCACAATTGGCAAGGCTCCAAGCACCGCCGCTGCCGCAAACGTGCCATACTCGACACTGAATTGACCCGTGGCAAAAGAGCGCAAGCCCACACCAACATTCCAGTTTTGTGCACCTGTGACCAGCACATTGGCAACCAAAAATTCGGTATACGTTCCGACAAATTGCATCAAAAAGATAAAGACCATCATCGGACCCGAAAGCGGCAATACAATCCTGGTAAACGCTGTCCAACGCGTGCAGCCATCCACCAAAGCCGCCTCCTCGAGACTTGCAGGCAGGCTCTCGACGTAGCCCTTGTAAATCCATGTGCCAAAGGAAACCGCACCACCCGTGTAGGCAAGCACCAAACCAGGCAGGGTTTCAGTCAGACCCAGACGGTAAATAAGCTCGTACATCGCAACCAGTCCCAAAAGCGCAGGAAACATCTGGATAAAAATTAAAAACATCAAAAACTGAAAACGCCCAGGAAAGCGCAAGCGAGCCAAGCCATAACCGGTTGTGGTGCAGAGCAAGACCGTTAAAATACCCGTTGCTCCCGAAACCAAGAAGGTATTTCGCACCCACAACAAAAATTTGCTCGAGTTGCTAAAACCTGTGAATTGGTCAATATTCAGCGAACCAAAAAAAGCAAACACACCAAGCACCGCCACCCAAGTCGAAATCACTCGAGCACGTGCCAAGTTGGGGTCTACCCGTCCACCACCTGTGCGTTGCACCAAGAGCCAAACTGCAGCAATGCCCAAGACCCCAAGCCCCGACACCAGCAAAAGCAGCCATTGCCAATCGTAAATTTTCACACCCTCAAAAAGTCGAGCGTAATTGGCAAAGCTGACATTATCAAAACTTGGCACCACTCGAGCACGCACTACAAGCGGCTCTTCGCTCGAGCCAAGTGTGGCTTGGGTCAGACGGTTCAGTGGATCAAAGGAAGCGCTGACCACATAAAAAATCGGGTACAAACTAAACAGGATCACAATCCAGAAAAATACATGTGTGAACTGGTCGTTTAGTACCGATAGATAACTAACTTTGCGGTGTTTTTTGCCAGATTCACCTATCAGTTTACCAATAAAACTGGTGACAAAGACCAAAGCGACCAAACCCGCCAAAACTGCCAAGGTAATAAGACCCGCATTCTCGGGGCGGATAATCGCAAAAGAGGGAGACTTCACCCTCGAGCCGAGATCGCGCACCAAAAAAAACAATGCGACCAGAACGGCTGCAAAAATAGACCAATTCAGCACCAATCGCCACGTCGGAGTGCGCTGTTCAAATTGCATGGGCTGACTCATTTGCTTGCCTCCTTAAAGACTCCGGCTGCACGGAAATTAAAGATTGAAATCACCACCGTAAGCACACCAACAATCACCGAAACCGCACCCGCAAGCCCGTAAGCCTGTGCGCCAGAACCAGTAAAAGCGGTGTTAAAACCCCAAGAGAGCAAAATGTCCGTAGCTCGAGCCGTGGATTCACGCCCTACTTCCGCAGGACCTCCGCCTGTTAAGAGATAAATAATCCCGAAATTGTTAAAATTATAGGCAAAAGTCGAAAGAATAATCGGCGTAAATGCAGCTTGGAGCATTGGCAGGGTAATAAACTTAACCTGTTCGACTTTTGTTGCGCCGTCTACTTCGGCGGCTTCGTATAGCTCATCTGGAATTGCGGACAGCGCACCGAGCGTTGCAGTCATCATGTATGGAAAGCCCAGCCAAAGGTTCACGAGCAAAATAGCCACCTTTGCCCAAAGCGGATCGGTGAGCCAGGGAATGGGCAAAGCGCCAAACAAGCCAAGTAAGCGGTTTAAACCACCAAAATTCTGGTTCAAGAGCGCAACCCACATTTGAATCGAAATCACCCCAGGCACTGCCCACGGCAAAATCAAGATAGCACGGTAAAAATTGCGGAATTTGAGCCGCTTGTTGTTGAGCAAAATCCCCAAAAGCAATCCAACAATCACATTAATCACTGTTGTGGAAAGCGCAAAAATTACCGTCCAAATGAAAACAGGGTACAACTGAACATTGGCTTTGGAAAAAATTTCTTGGAAATTACCCAAACCAATATTTTGCACGGGATTGATGCGCCGCACTCTAGTTGTGTCCTGCGGAATATCTATCGCAAAGTTAATGCTATTACCCGAAACACCAAGCGCGTAAAAAGTTGGTCCTGGCTTACCCAACTCCAGATCCGAGCGCAACTCGAGCGGTTCATTGACACAGCCCTTTTGGCGGCAAGCAAGCGTCTCGAGTTTGGAGTCACCGATAAGCTCGAGTGTGCGTACACCCGAGACACGCACCGAAATTTCGGTGGTGCTGTCTGGGCGGTCGTTATTTTGTGAATTAAAATTTGTGAAGGCGTAACCAAAAGTCATAATAATTGGGTAGACCGTAAACGCCAGCAAACAAATAATTGCTGGCAACATGTAGTACCAATTTGTGAGCCACGGAAAAATCCGCACCGCTAAAAGCAAAATAGGCAGCAGTGCGACAAGCACAAAAACCAGCAACAACCAATTGCGTGCAGATGGTACTGCTGCGACCACCGCAGAAGTCAAAACTGTGCCAATAAATAAGGCTACAACACAAATTGCTAAAATCAAACCAATTGCAAATGCCACTCCAAGCGAGCCTTCTGGCGGCTTATTTGAACCCACCCCAAAAATACCTGGCTTTGCACCGACCACTGCCATATTGCCCCCTTGCGCAAAATATTGCGGAAACACCTCACCCTAACAGTGCTAGGGCGAGGTGCAATCTGACTCGAGTCGTATTTCGAGCCAAGTGATTTACTTCTTGATAATCGCCGCTTTGATCTGCTCTACGCCCTTGGCATGCAAACCTGCAATATCGGCATTGGCGGTCTTGATCGAGAGGTTCAGTGCATCGCCCCAAGGACCCCAAACCTGACCCATTTCGGGAATGTTTGGCATTGGAATACCCTTGGCGATGGCTGCACCGAAGCCTGCAGCGACTGGGTCTTTGCCCAATTGGCGCACGGCGCTCTTGGAAATTGGCAAGCGCCCACCTGTCTTAAAGAGGCTGACTTGGTTGGCGTTGCTGACCAAGAATTTGGCGAACTCAGAAGTGATTGCTTTTTGCTTGGAGTAGGCATTCATCACCACGCCACGCACACCAATGAATGGTTGGAAGTCTTGGGTTGCACCCGTTGGGCGTGGTGGCAAACCAATACCATAGTCAATCTTGGCTTTCTTGATGTCTGCCATCTTCCAAGGACCGTTCAGCCACATGGCAAGATTACCCTTGGCAAAGAGGTCGGTTTGCAAGCCATCGTCTTCCGCGCCTTCGGGGATCAGCTTAAACTTGAAGCGCAAATCGTTGAGCATCTGCGCCGCTTTGACTGCACCAGCATTGGCAAGACCAATGTCATTGATATTCAAGCTGCCATCTTTATTCTTACCAAAAACATATGCACCAAAGGCGCGGTAGAAGCCGTGCATGTGGTATTGAATACCAATTGGTGAGAGGAAGCCAAACTGCTGCTTCTCGAGATTGGTGAGGTTTTGCGAAACCTTAATAAATTCATCCCAAGTCTTGGGGATACCGCCGGGCAACAACTTCTTATTGTAAATCAAAGCCACGGCTTCGCCGAACATCGGGATACCAAAGGTGCGTCCCTTGTAGTTAAACGCGTCCAAACCGCTTTCGGCGACATCGGCTTTGAAGCCTACGGTCAGGTACTTATCCATTGGCTCGAGTACACCGGCGCTAGCGAACTGACCGACTTGGTCATGCGGGATTGTCGCAATCAAATCCGGACCCTCGCCTTTTGGTGCGCTTTGAATAAATTTGTCGCGGTTTTCGCCCAAGGGCACCGCCACAACCTCGAGTTTCGCACCCTTAGCAGCGGGGGTCTTCTCGAAAGCGTTTGCTGCTGCCGAGAACCACTTCAGTTCTTCGGTACCAAAGTCCGTCCAGATTGTAATCTTGCTCTGCCCTTGTACGGTTGCACCAGCAACCAGTGCCAAGCTCAGCGCCGCAACTGTTCCAATAACCTTTTTCATGTTCCTTCCTCCGTGGGCTTCAAGCCGTTCATCCGAACTTGGTAGCGCTTCCACCGCAAAGGAGACACGAAAACGCCCGAGAACAGATTGAATCATGCTTTTGCCTCGTTTGGATGCTAACACAAAATTGTTAGAAGTGGAAGTACGCGCGACAAAACAAGAACACCAATAGAACAAAGGCACGCGTACCTCATTCATGAAGTTATCCCTGGTA
>JBKBVO010000135.1:0-6752 GCA_046289535.1 Deinococcales bacterium
ATGTTGTGGATGTTTATATCGGCTACTTGCGCCGTAAGCTCGAGGAATCGGGTGAGCGCCGCCTGATTCATACCGTGCGCGGTGTGGGTTATGTGCTGCGTGAAGAATAAAAGCTTGCAGCTTGACGATTTTTATTCTTCTCAGTTATCGGCTATCAGTTCGGCGGGTGTCTTTATGAGTCTGCGTTGGCGTTTGACACTTTTGTACAGCGGTTTGTCCGGGTTGCTACTGGCAATGGCGTTTATTGTGACCTATATAGGGGTTCGCAATACACTCTCGAGTTCTTTTGAAAAAGAACTCGAGAACATTCATAACCAAGCCAAAGTGATTTTAAGTGGTAGTAAAAACGGTACCCCAACTGCGGAGGACTGGCGGGTGTTCGCGCGTGAAGCATATGGTGAAATTATCCAGTACTACGCACCGCGTTTTGTTGCCAAAGATTTTATAGAACAAACGCGAATTTCCTTTGGAAACGATAACCTCTATGTCTTGGGTGCGCAGATTATGGTTTCGGACGCAGCTTGGGAGACCCTCGAGCGCACCGGTCATTTTCGCGGTAGTGGTTGGCTTTCGAGCACAAAAGAGGCGCTCGAGGTGCGGATTTCCCTGAGCGAGCCACTGCTGATAAATGGTGTTGCCATCGTCCCCGTAGTTTTGGTGGCAAAATCGTTTGCCGAAACAAAGGGTGTGCTCGAGACGCTGCAACGCGCACTTGTGGTGGTGGCGTTGGTTGGGATTGTGGCTGCCGGATTTGCTAGTTATTTTGCCGCCCGCAGTGCACTCTCGCCAATTACTGCTGTGCGCGATGCTGCCGCCGCGATTGGTGGACGCAATCTGAATTTGCGTGTTCCCGAACAAGGTACCAAGGACGAAGTAGATGATCTTGCGAAAACCCTAAACGCAATGCTCGAGCGCTTAGAGTCCAGCTTCGAAACGCAGCGCCGCTTTACCGCCGATGCCAGCCATGAACTCCGCACTCCAGTTACAGCAATAGGCGGTCATGCGAGTTATTTGATGCGGCGCACCAACCCAACAGAAGCGCAAAAAGAATCGCTCGAGGCAATCAGTAGCTTGTCGGTGCGTTTGGGGCGTTTAATCGGCGACCTACTCGATTTAGCCCGTGCCGATGCTGGTTTTGGCATCGAACAAGTGCAAACCAATCTGATGAGTCTTGCCGAAGATGTGCACCTCGAGGTGGTTGCTATTGCAGGTAACTGCGAAATAGAACTGCGCGGCGATTCGAGCCTGAAAGCCGTAATAGACCCTAACCGTGTGCGCCAAGTGATTCGTAACCTTGTACAAAATGCGCTCAAGGCAGGCTCGAGCCAGATTGTCGTGGAGATTGCCAAATCGGACAGATTTGCAAAAATATCTGTACAGGATAACGGCTCAGGTATTTCTGCCGAACATTTAGACAAGCTCTTCGACCGTTTTTATCGGGTGGATACCTCTCGAGACCGTGCTGCGGGTGGGAGTGGCTTGGGTCTGAGTATTGTCAAGTGGATTGTCGAGGCGCACGGCGGTAGTATTCACGTCTCGAGCGAACTGAATGTGGGTACGCGTTTTGAAGTTTATTTGCCCCTGAGTGCGGTGCTCAAAAATGCCACAGGTAGTCTTGTCTAAAGTTCTGCTCACCGAAAAGCCCGACAATAGGGCATGATAAAAACCATTCGCGGAACCTTGTTTATTTTTGCCATTGGCTCGAGTGCTTTTGCTAGCTCTGCTACAGAATTGTTTCGTGAAGCCAGTTTTTACATGAGCTTTCACTATCATGGCTACTCAAATGTTAAGCCCGAAGAACTCGGGCGCACACTGGCTGCCGAACTCGAGACTGCCTGTAAACCCAAGGGTGAAGCCTGCAGTTTTGCCGATGCTCGCCCATTTATTCAGCGCCTGGCTAGGGGGATGCAGGACGGACACACCTTTTTTATATCCCCCGGCAATTACCGCAATACGCTTGCCGAATTGAGTGGTCAGAATATCAACCCTAATCCTGTTTACGGAATCACTTTTGGCAACCTTAACTCTCGGGGGGAAATCTCGGTGCAGGATGTAGTGGCAGAGTCTCCAGCATTCAAAGGTGGGTTGCGCCCGTTTGACCGAGTGGTCGGGGTAATGGGCAAAAGAGTGGCAAACTTAAGCGAATTGCGTGCCCTATTAAACACTTCAGAACCTGTCACGCTCGAGGTGGTACGCGGTGATGCCGCAAACCCTGTTCGTTTTCATGCAACCATGCAGCGCACAAGGCTCGAGAAAACCAATCTTCCATTTTTGTACCAGCCACCCAACGCGCCTGCAGGCGTAGTCGCGCTGCGGATTCCAACCTTTACCGGAAGTAACGATATTGCCCCCAGAGTGCACGAACTCGTTGCTACTGCCAAGTCACAAAACGCCAAGGCTATTATTATTGATGTGCGCAACAACCCCGGTGGTGAAGAGACCGAGTGTTATGGTGCAGCCAGCGCTTTTGTAGGGCGAGCCGTAAACATCAACGAAACCCGTTTGGTGCGGCTCGAGGTTGGTTTTGATGGTGGTAGGTTTATTGGAAACGACCCCAAAGACCTGAACCGTTACGATATTGCCAAACCCGCACTTTGGACAGAACAGACCGTGGTGCTGACCAACGAAAGTACCGCGAGCTGTGGCGAACTGCTTGCATACATGTTGCAGTACAAGCGAAAAGCTCGTGTGCTTGGCGAAGTAACGTATGGTGTGCTCGATACCGCAACCGAATTTTGGCAGCTCTCCGACCAGAGCGCGCTTGCCATTACCTACGTGCGAACCCTCAACCCTGATGGCTCGAGGGTTCCCGAGCGCGTCACACCTGATGTCCTGCTGCGCGACGACCCCAATACAGCATTCGAGTCGGGGCGTGACCCACTCTTTGAAAGAGCTTATACTTTGCTGCAATGATTGCTTTTGTTGAGGGCTTGGTGGTTGCAGTACGCGATTCCAGTGCGGTGCTGGCGGTGGGTGGTGTTGGACTCGAGATTGCTTGCCCGCGCCCAAGTTTGGAGCGCTGCAAGGTTGGGCAACCAATACGCCTCGAGACCAGCCTGATTGTGCGCGAAGACGGCTGGAGCCTGTATGGTTTTCACGAAGCTGATGCACTCGAGGTCTTCAGGCTTCTGATTGGTGTCTCGGGGATAGGACCGCGCACGGCGTTGGCGGCGCTTTCGACCTACAACCCGCATGTGCTCGCGAGCGCAATTATCAAAGAGGATGCCAAGCTTCTTGCAAGTATTTCGGGGGTGGGTAAAAAAACTGCCGAACGAATTATTCTCGAGTTATCTAACAAGCTGCCCACGCACTTAAGTGTGGGCAAAGGGGTGCCGCGCCCTGCGCCTTCGGACAATGAAGCTTTCCGCGATGCTGTAGAAGCATTGGTTGCCTTGGGCTACCGCGATGCACAGGTGCGAACTGTGGTAGCAAACTTGCTCGAGACAGGTGCGGACTCAAGCGCCGAAGGCTTAATCCGCAAGGCGTTGGCAAAACTGCGCTAAAAAAGACCGCATTTGCGATCTTTTTTAGTCTTTATTAAGGCTTACACTTTGGCGGTTATGCTTTCTTTGGCAAGCTGACGCAATACAAATTGCAAGATGCCTCCATTGCGGTAGTAGTCAATCTCTACGGGTGTATCAATACGGCACCAAAGTGTGATGTCTCGAGTTGCGCCGTCCTCGCTGGTGACGCGCACAGTAATATCTTGGCGCGGCTTTAAGTTGTCGTCAATCACGATGTCAAAAGTCTCGCGTCCAGTTAACCCTAAGCTTTCGGCGTTTTGCCCTTCTTTGTATTGCAGTGGTAAGACTCCCATGCCCACCAAATTGCTGCGGTGAATGCGCTCAAAACTCTCGGCAATCACGGCTTTTACGCCTAGCAGCATCGTGCCTTTAGCTGCCCAGTCGCGGCTGCTGCCCATGCCGTAGTCCTTGCCGCCCAAAACCACGAGTGGGGTGTTGCTGGCTTTGTACTTGACGGCGGCATCGTAGACGCTCATGATTTCGCCTGTTGGGAAATAGGTTGTCACACCACCTTCTGTACCTACAGCAAGTTGGTTTTTGATGCGGATGTTAGCAAAAGTGCCGCGTGTCATAACTCGGTCATTGCCGCGTCTCGAGCCGTAGCTATTAAAATCCGCCACACTTACACCGAGGTCTTGTAGATACTTACCCGCAGGTGACTTAGCATTAAACGCTCCAGCAGGGGAGATGTGGTCGGTGGTGATGCTATCACCCAATTTAAGCAACACTCTCGCTCCATGCACGGCTTCGATGTTGCCAACCTCCATGGTCAAGCCCTCGAAATACGGCGGGTTTTGGATGTAGGTGCTACTCGCATCGAACTCGAACAAGTCACCGCCTTTGACGGGAATGGCATTCCATTGCTCGTTGCTGCGCTCGATGCCGTCGTAAATGCGCCTAAACTTCTCTGCGGTGATGGTTGCATCCATTGCCGCTTGAATCTCTGCGCTCGAGGGGAAAATATCACGCAAGTATACAGGCTGCCCATCGCTGCCTACACCGAGTGGCTCGGTCTCGAGATTGAGTTTGACCGAGCCAGCAATGGCATATGCAACCACCAAGGGCGGCGAAGCAAGATAGTTGGCTTTGACGTGCGGATTCACGCGCCCCTCGAAATTGCGGTTGCCCGAAAGTACGCTTGCAGCGACTAAATCGCCTTCGTTGATTGCGGCAACCAACTCGTCGGGCAAGGGTCCAGAGTTACCGATACAGGTTGTGCAGCCATAACCCACGGTCTGAAAGCCAAGTTGGTCGAGGTACGGCGTGAGGCCAGCGTCATCTAAGTATGCCGTCACCACCTTCGAGCCGGGCGCAAGGCTGGTTTTGACCCAAGGCTTCACGGTCAAGCCGCGCTCGACAGCCTTTTTGGCGAGCAAGCCCGCTCCAATCATCACGCTTGGGTTTGAGGTATTGGTGCAGCTTGTGATTGCCGCAATCACCACATCGCCGTGAGTAATTTGCCCACTAAAGCCGTTGAAGTTTTTGACTGTTCCTTTTGCCTCGAGTGCCGCACCAGAAAGTGCATAGCCGCGCTTGTCCTTGGGTGCGAGCAGCGTTTCGGCAAAGACTTTGGGCATATCCGAGAGCAACACGCGATCCTGTGGGCGCGTCGGACCCGCGAGACTTGGTTTGACGGTGTTTAAATCCAATTCGATGTAACTCGAGAACACGGGGTCTGGGCTGGAGTCGGTGCGGTACAGCCCTTGGGCTTTCATGTAGGCTTCCAAGATTTCGACCTCGTCCTCGAGCCGCCCAGTGCGCTTCATGAAGCGCATGGCTTCGTCGTCCATTGGGAAAAAGCCCATGGTTGCGCCGTATTCTGGTGCCATATTCGCAATCGTGGCACGGTCTGGCAGGCTCATGCTGGACAAGCCCGAACCATAAAACTCGACAAATTTGCCCACCACGTTGTGCTTACGCAACATCTGTGTAACCACCAGCGCAAGGTCGGTGGCGGTGCTGCCTTCGGGTAGGCTGCCTGTAATCTTGAAGCCCACCACTTCTGGGGTGAGCATGTACAGCGGCTGCCCGAGCATCACTGCTTCGGCTTCAATGCCGCCGACACCCCAACCAACAATGCCCAAGCCGTTGATCATCGTGGTGTGGCTATCTGTGCCAACCAAACTATCGGGGAACAAGACCTCGAGACCATCCTCCTGGCGACTCATGACGCCTTGCGCCAAATACTCGAGGTTGACTTGGTGCACAATGCCGCTTGCTGGTGGTACAACCCCAAAATTATCGAGCGCCTGCTGACCCCAACGCAAAAATTCGTAGCGTTCGCGGTTGCGGCTAAACTCGAGTTCGGCGTTCTTGAACAGCGCATCTTCGGTGCCGTAAAAATCCACTTGTACGCTGTGGTCAATTACCAAATCCACGGGCACGATGGGGTTGATTTTCTTTTCGTCGCCACCGAGCGCCTTCATCGCGTGGCGCATCGAAGCCAAATCCACGACCACTGGCACGCCGGTGAAGTCTTGCAGAATAACCCGTGCGAGCTTGAAGGGAATTTCGACCTCGAGCGGCTTGGAGGCATTGTAGGCTGCCAAGTTTTTGACATCGTCTTCGGTGACATCGTAGTTGTTGCAGTTGCGCAGTAAACTCTCGAGCATGATTTTAATGCTCACAGGCAATTTGGCAAGGTCGTAGCCGAGTTCGGAAAGCTTCGAGAGGCGGTAATAATAGAATTGCTTACCGCCAACGGAAAGCGTGTCACGTGCACCAAAAGAATTTTTTACCATAAATGCTCCTTTTATCTTATCTCGAGTAGAAAGTATACGGCTCGAGTGTTGGGGACAGTCTAATATGGCTTGCGCCTAGGTGCAAATTTTTGTTGTCACAGATAGAGGTACAAATAAGTTTGGCAAAAAAACGTGCCTTCGCTATAATCCAACCACGCCCAGAGCTGCTGTCAACACCGAGCCGTTGACATTTGAGCAGTACCTTGAGTTCGAGGCGGTTGCCACAACCCGTCATGAATTCGTAGATGGTTTTATGTTTGCCATGGCAGGTGCAAGCGACAGTCACAATCTTGTTTCCTTGAACATTGCCACGGCGGCTCGGGCTGCCACTCGAGGTTCAAGTTGTCGGGTGCAGGAAGCCTCGAATTTTCTTGCGCCAATTTTGCCGTGACTTTAGAAGAAATCTACGAGGATGTCATTCTGGACAACATGAACTGATACCTCTATAGCTCTTCAAACTCCCCGAGTCGCCTAAATCTTTCACTCA
>JBKBVO010000136.1:0-6727 GCA_046289535.1 Deinococcales bacterium
CTGTCCCAAAGTCGCTTTGGTATTCAGCAGTCGCCAACGCCAGCGCACCCTTGATTGCATTGTGCTCGAGCCGCTCAATCAGCAGCGCACAACTGCTCTTCTCGAGCAGGAACTTGGTGCACACCTTCCAAAACAAGCCACCACATGGATATACCAGCGCGTACTCGGCAACCCGCTCTTTGCGCTCGAGTACTTGCGCTATCTGGCACGCATGGGCTTTTTATGGAACGATGGTCTGCGCTGGCATTGGCGCGAACCGCCACCCCTGACCATGCCAACACAAATCGAGGCGCTGCTCGAGGAGCGCTTAATGAGCGCAGGGCTTGCGCCAAATGAGGCTGTGCTTGTGTACGGCACAGCCTATTTGCACACACGCAAAGTAGACTTAAGTGCATTACCGCTTGTAACCCAGCAACATATCCAAGACCTGCAACAGAGTGCATTGACTTTGCAGCATTTGGGTCTCTTCAATCAAGATCAGGCACTCAGTCATCCGCTGCTCGAGCAAGTCGCGTTTGCACAGGGCAAGGCCATGCACCAAGACTTTGCGCAGCGTGCCATCGAGGCTTTTGCTGAGCAGCCCGAGCAAGCTGTCGCGCTACTCGAGGATGCTGCACTCGAGCCAGCGCAAAAAGCCGCTTTATGGCTTGCGAGTGCCGCAAGGATACAGCAGCCACAATTGGCAGCCCAACACAAAATCAATGCCGCAGAATTTTTGAGTGGGACAAAAAAAATCGCACTCTTGCTCGAGGTGCTCGAGGTAATTGGTCCAAGCGCGCCGCAAAAAACCCAGCAGCTCGCCCAGAGCTTGCTTGAATACGATAATCTCGAGCCAGAAGCGCTGTGTAAAGCCACGTATGCGCTTTGTTTTAGCCTAGCAACAACAACGCGCAACCTCGAGCGGATAAGCGCAGCACTCGAGCGCTTGGATACCCAAGAAAAACAGTCCGAGCGCTACCTGAGCAATCTGCTAGGCTACTTGATGGTTTGTGGGCAACCACAAAAAGCGCTCGAGCTTTGGGAGCAAAACCCTAAATTGCACACCCTGCCCGATTTTACTTTGCAACTCCACGTGCTTTCGGCATGGGCGGGCACCGGACAATTTACACGGGTTTTACAGCACACCACAGCGCTATTACAAAATGACTTAAACGAACGGCAACGGATGAATCTTTACAATATCCGTGCCCTTGCTTTTACCCAAACAGGACAACTCGAGGCAGCCGACCAGTGCCAACTCGAGGCAATCAAAATTGCCAAAAAAACAGGACAACACAACGCCATTGGCACTTTGTTGTTTAACCGTGCCATGACCTTTGAACGGCGCAACAACCGCCAAATTGTGCAGCAATACGCCAATGAAGCAGTACTCGAACTCGAGCGAGCCGGCAATTTAGCGATGGCCGCCCAAGCCAAACTGCTACTTGCCAACCAAGATTTCGAGAGCGGTGATTACAACGCCGCCCTCGAGCGTTTAGAACAAGCGTACTCGAGCCTAAAATTCGAGGTCCTCTCCCCTTCTTTGGTTACACTTGAACTCAGTTTATCGCGTCTGCACCATGAACGCCGCTTGCCCTATAGCCGCAGTCTTGCCCAAAAATTTGCACGCGAGGCGCTACTTCACGCCGGCAGTTTGCAGCAGCCAAGACTGATTGCTGCTGCCCAAACCCAACTGGTCTTGAGCGCAGCACAACCAAACCTCGAGAGCGCAAAAAATGCCCTTGAAGTCTTGATTGCTTACCAAGATGTATTTAGTGTTTATGCCTATGCCGCCTATGCCCATGCACTGGAAAGCAATCAGGCAGGCGACGCTCAAAGTGCCTGGCAAGACGCAGTAGAGCGTGCCGAAGCACTTGGGTTTACCTTCGATGCACAACTGCTCAAACTCGAGCTTGCACGGCTGAACAAAAACCAAAATCAAGCAAAAAAGCTGTGTGACTGGTTTGAAAAAAATAATTTATTGCACGGCGCACACATTGCACGGCTGTATTTTCCAGCCTTGTCACAAGAAAAAACGAATGCCAACCTCGAGTTTATTGTGCTGGGTACAATGCGGATTGCTGATGCTTTGGTCAAAGGGCAAAAACGCAAAGAACTCCTCTTGTTGCTGCTTGAAGCACGCATTCTTGGACAGGGCGAGGTTTCGGGTCTGACACTACTGGACAGGCTCTATCCAAACCAAGCCGAGTCCGAAGCTCAGGTTGCTTTACGTCAATTGATTTTTAAAACCCGCACTGCACATGGCTCGAGTCTGATACAAACCACCCAGCAAGGGTACGCATTAGGCAATGTTCAAAGCGACCTCGAGCAGTTTTTGCAACACCCCAATCTGGCACGGTGGTCTGTGCCCTACCCACCTTTTGGGAATCCAGAAGTACGCGATGCCTTGCATCAGGCTGCACTGCAACACGCACAAACCGAGTACAGCCCTGCCAATGAAGTGATTTTAGCGATGAAGCTGCTGCTCGAGTCCGACCCATTCGAGCGCGAGGCGCTGCGGCTGTTGTGCTTGGCACTCCAAAAGCAAAACAAATCTAGCGCACTTCAAGCCATCTATGCCACCCACAGGAGTAGATGGCTCGAGGTCGGCGAGACGCTGCCAAAAACTTGGCAGGAATTTCTTGGGTAACACAGAAGTCACCGAACACGGTGCACAATCTGGGTTATGGAAACGATCTACAAAATCTGCCCCAAATGCGCTCGAGTAACCCCAAGCAGCTTAAGCGAGCAATACTGCGCAAATGACGGAGCAAAACTGCTCGAAGCTTGCCCGCATTGCCAAAAGCCGTTCACCAACCCCTACTCGAGGTACTGCCCACACTGCGGCAACGAAATCCGCAAAAACAGACAGTTGGTGGTTCAATGAAGTGGGTTTTATTGCTGCTTTTAGTTTTGACAGCCTGTGCACCGGATACCATACCGCCCATCTTGGTCTCGAGCACCCCTCAGGATGGTGCAGGTGACATATTTTTAGCCGAAGATATACGGCTGAATTTTTCCGAAGCCATCAATGCAGATTCCATCAACGCCGCTACGCTCAGCCTCACATCCGAATATGGTGGAGTCGGCACGCCGCTAGGCAAAAGCAGCACAGTACAGGGCAACACCGTTCTGATACGCATAACAACCCTGCCCAGCGCGCTCCAATCGACCATCGCTATCGCACTCGACGGCGTGACCGATTTGGCTGGAAACCGCGCCAAGCCAATCGTTATTCGTTTTGCTACACAGGCTTGGCTACGGCTTGGCAGCAATATCAATGCCAGCCCAGCAGATAGCCCACCCAGCCTTGGCATGGCAGGCGATACCCCAATCATGGCTTGGCTCGAAACAGGTTCGCAGCTTGCTAAACAGGTTTTGGTCAAGCGTTTGAACGGCAATACTTGGGAGCAGCTTGGCAATAGCCTTAATATCAATACCGCTCGAGATGCCAGCGTTGCACCTGTTTTGGCGGCAAACACGCAAAATTTGGTGGTCGCTTGGGCAGAAACCAATGGCGCAAACGCACAACTTTTTATCAAACGTTGGAATGGCAATACCTGGCAACTTGTCCAAGACCCCGCTTATCCTGCAAATATCAATGTGCTGCCAACACGCCATGTCAGCCATATTGCTCTGGCGCTCGACAACAACGGACAGCCCGTTGTGGCGTTTTCTGAACAAGACACGCCAAGCAGCGAAAATACAGTCTATGTCAAGCGCTGGACAGGCAGTGCTTGGGTACAGGTGGGTGGGACTTACCTTGACCAAAACCCAAACGCCGATGCAATCAGCCCGAGTCTGGTCATAAACAGCCAAAACCAACCCGTCGTGGTTTGGTCAGAAAATCAGAGCTTAGTGGTCAAGCGCTTTGATGGCACAAATTGGGTACGACTCGAGGGTACAAGCATTAATATTTATCGTGCCTATCAACCAAAAATTGCACGCGACTCGAGCGACGGCTATTATTTGGCTTGGAAGGAAGACATAAGCTCTGCTCCGACCCTGGACAACACCAATATCTATGTACGGCGTTGGGATGGCAACAACTGGGTTGCCATGGGTGGGCAACTCAATATTTTGGCAGGTGGCACAGACCCGAATATCCAAATCTTCAACGATGTTCCAACTGTAAGTATGCGCGAATACGATGCAAGCCGCAGCCGTATTTTGGTCAGGCGTTTTAACGGCAGCATTTGGGCAGCCTTTCCTGTGCTTGCAACCACAAGGTTTATCAGCTTTATCAGCACGGGTAGCCTTGCTCTGAGCACAACTGGTATTCCCAGACTCGGCTACATTGACACCCTGAATGCGGCGCTTGGTGCAGTGCGGCTCAACGAAATTCGCTAAAGGAGAACCTATGAAACCTATGATTGCCAGCCTTTTGTTACTCGCCTTGGTTGCCTGCCCAAGCCCACCCACACCACCAGTGGCATCGAGTGGAACTGTGACGTATACGCTTGGGAACGATGTCTACCGAATTTCTACTGCCAACGGCTCGAGTCCAGAAAATATTTCTGCACTTGTTGCAGGCACAAACCGCAAGCCCGATAGACGCTTAAATATTTCTCCGAATGGTGCTTGGCTCGTCTTCGAGACCCAAAACCTCAATGCCAGCTGCGCTGGTAATTACTGTTTGGCAGTTGCGCCAAGCAGTAACCCAAAAGCGGCAAGCGTGGTCAGTACACCCAACCTTTTTCAGAACAGCGAAGGCTTTCCAGCAATCTCGAGCGACGGCGATTTAATCGTTTATACCGCCTCGGGCGGCACGCACAATTTTGATTTGTGGGCGATTCGCAAAATTAACGGCACGTGGGCAGCAGCGACACAAATCACGCAAAGCAGCACTCAGGCATACAACGACCAACCCGCTCTTTCGAGCGATGGCAACAAAGTACTGTTTGACTGCGGCAGCCAGCCTTTTGGCGAGGGGGACAGCAAAATCTGCGAAATCGGCACCGATGGCACGGGCTTTCGCGTGGTGGTTTCGCCAGCGCAGGCACCAGCTGCGGTACTGAACAAGGGTCCGGTGCACCACGCCGATTACCTGACGGACGGCAGCATTATTTTTGACGCGACTTGGGACGAAGATGTGCTCTACAAAATCGCTGGTAGCAAGGTCAGTAAAGTCTCGAGTGTCAATAATGAGGTCGCACCCTGTGGTTTAGCAAATGGGCAGATTATCAGCCTGTGGTTGGAGCGCAGTGGTAACTCGAGCGGGGCGCACGAACTCAAAATCATGGATACCAATGGGGCAAACCCAAGAATGCTCGTGCAAGGCGTGGATATAGCAGACATCGGTATTGGGTGCGGAGGATAAAATTATGAAAAATATCTTTGTACTTATTATCTTTGGGACAGTGGTTTTGGCAGCCTCGGGCAGCTTAAAACTCAGCATTAATGGCATCGCACAAACAACACCCGCACTCGTGCAAAACGGCAAAACCTATATCCCGCTCGAGGCGCTGCAAAAAGCGGGAATCAAGGCAGTGGTCAGCAAAACCGAAGTCAGGCTCGAGCTGCCACAGCCTGCGGGCGGCACGATGCAGCGTGCCTCGCTCGAGGGCTGCTTGGGTGAAACACTGTTTAACGGGGTTTGGCGCATTAAAGTGAGTAAACTCGAGCCAATCAAAAAAGATGGCACAACCCCTGGTTGGGGCTTGATGCTCGAACTTAAAAATGGCAGTCCTGCCACCATCATGCCCATAGACGCAGGTTTTGATGGTTCTGGGCAAGGGGTACAACTTGCATTTTCTGATGCCTCTACCCTGAACGTAGACCCAATGGATGTGCAAAAGATGACCTTTGCCAGCCTGCCTCCAGGCGGAGCAATCACCCACCAAGCAAAGTTTTACTATCCCTTTGGCACTGTCGAAAATAGCGTGCAAAAGCCAACCAAACTGCTGCTCGAGCTTAGCCGCAATATCGGCGACTCGACCAAAGCCAAGGGCGTAGCCTTTACCGTACCAAACCCGAGCTTGCGTGTGCGGCTCGATTGCCAAAAATAAATAATATTTAGCGATGCTCGCCCAACGCTGCAGCCGCAATCGCCTTTTCGAGTGCTTGGTTTGGCGTTTTGCCTTCGCCTGAAAATGCCCACTGTGGGCGATTAATCCATACCTGATACCCCTGCTCGAGGCGTTTGAGACTGAGTTCACTGTAACCTGTGGCTTGGGCTTGGGCAAAAAGCGCATCTAAATCCGCAACGTGGTCAAACCCTTGATTGTGCAACACTTGGCGCAGCGTCACTTCGCGCGCTTCCATCGCGCCACCCTGCGCGAAATAGCGCGCCAAAGTCTGTGCCCAGTCACCTCGAGCGGTGATTGGTGCCATGCGCTCGAGCGCAAGCTCAAGTTCATCGGCTCGAGGCAAGCGGTATTGGTCTTGGTGCAGCACCAGTTCTGATTGGATGCGTGGACGTTGTACAGGGGATTCATCTGGTACACCAATGGTCAAGCCTGCAAAGGGCAATACCCCTTTGGGGAGCGCACAAAGCGCAATAATATCCTCGAGCGCCGAAAGCACACCGCCAATCCAACACCCCTGGTAACCCAAGCACTCGGCGGCATGGAGCATAGTCTGCCCGGCGAGCACCGCATCGCCAATTCCAAAATGCACCGCAACCGCACTCCAGTCGCCAAAGGTGTAGCCGCGCTGCTCGAGAATACGCCGCAAACGGTAAATATCGGCGCACACAATAAACGCCTCTGCGGCAGTCTCGAGCTGGGGATTGCTGGTCAGTGTGGCG
>JBKBVO010000137.1:0-6672 GCA_046289535.1 Deinococcales bacterium
GCACTTTTGCGCTCGCCAAAGCTGTGGCTGACCTCTCGAGTAGCGCTTTTACTGTGGTTGGTGGCGGAGATAGCGTGGCTGCGATCAACGATTCGGGCAATGCTTCAAAAATTGGGCATATCTCGACTGGCGGTGGTGCAAGTTTGGAGCTTCTCGAGGGTAAAATTTTGCCCGGAGTTGCTGCACTCGAGTGATTGCTACAAGCCTATCAAATCCTCCAAACTCAGCGCCTGTTCGATTTTCTCGAGTCCTTGTGTTGGCTTTTTGGCTTCTGCTGGTTCGAGTTTGCCGTGGCGGCGTTTGGCAGTGAGTTCCTCGAGTGTATCCTTGGTCACGACTTCGAGCAATCGGTGGTATTGCCATGCAGGAGCACGCAGGCGCTCAATGTGGTCATCCCATTCGGCGATTCCAGCCCATGGCTCGAGGGCAGAGGGTAAAGCGACAGCGTGCCACGGTCAAAGGTGAGGCGCGGCAGTGTTCGAGGCATGGCTAGATTTATAGATTTCGCTTTTTGCGTTGTATCGGGTAAACTAGCCGCCATGTCGCACCGCGTTGTGATTACAGGACTTGGACCCGTTACCGCTATTGGAATTGGCGCGAAAGCCTTCCACGCCGCCCAGCTCGAGGGTAAAAGTGGCGTTGATTATATCAAGAAGTTTGACACCAGCAAGTTGCGTTGTCGTTTCGCTGCTGAGGTTGACATCAACTTTGCCGATTATGGCTTGGACTCACGTGAACTTAAACGCATGGACAGATATACCCAACTCACCCTTGTGGCAGCAGAATTGGCACGTCTGGATTCTGGCTTAGAGCTGGCACAGCTCGAGGGACCAGATGTTGGCACGCTGATTGGTACCGGCATTGGTGGGATGGAAACCTTCGAGAACCAGACTCGAGTGATGATTGAGCGTGGCGCAGACCGCCTGAGTCCGTTTTTTATCCCGATGATGATTGCCAATATGGCGACGGGACAAGTCGCGATGCGCTATGGTAGCACTGGAGTCTCGAGCAGCGTGGTCACGGCGTGCAGCACCAGCACAGTTGCGCTACACGATGCCTATCATTTTCTTCATCGTGGTGATTGCCAAGTGATGATCGTTGGTGGAGCAGAAGCCGCGGTGACACCACTTTCGATTGGTGCTTTCGGTAATATGGGCGCTTTATCTACGCGCAACGACGACCCCAAAACCGCGAGCCGTCCATTTACGAAATCTCGAGATGGCTTTGTGATGGGCGAAGGCGCAGGTATTTTGATTCTCGAGACTTTAGAACACGCCCAAAAGCGTGGGGCAAGAATTTACGGCGAAATCCTTGGTGCGGGGCTTGCTGCCGATGCTTATCATATTACCGCCCCAGCCCCAGAGGGACGCGGCTATGTGACTGCAATCAACCGCGCACTCAAAAATTCTAAAGTCAACTTTGATCAGATTGGTTATGCCAATTTGCACGGTACATCCACGCCGATGAACGACCTTGCCGAAACCCAAGGCATGAAGGCGGTTTTTGCAGATCACGTTTATAAAATGGCAACCAGCAGCACCAAGTCCATGACTGGGCACCTACTTGGTGCGGCGGGTGCAGTCGAGGCGATTGCAACGTTGCAAGCCCTTTATTCTGGGATTTTGCCACCCACGATTAACCTGCATGACCCAGACCCAGAACTCGATTTGGACTATATCCCTAATACTCCAAAAGAACGCCAGGTTGAGTATGCAATTTCAAATTCCAATGCTTTTGGTGGGCAAAACGCAGTTGTGGTGTTTAAGCGTTTTGTTTGATTGAGCGATTCTTGCCCACAGGGTCAGAATTTTGTTAGACTGCCGCCGTTCATAAATTCTAATTCGAGCCGCCGGCTCGAGAATGGGGTGTAGACGTGGGTTTAGCAATAACGATTCTGGCTGGTTTGTTTGCGGTTGCGGTAGGCGCTGGGCTTACCACAAATATTCTTCGTTTACCCGATGGCAACGATAAAATGCGCTCCATCGCCGCCGCGATTCAGGAAGGCGCGAGTGCTTACCTGAACGCGCAGTACCGTGCGGTCGCGCTGGTTGCCGCGATTTTGTTCGTGGTGTTGCTTTTTATTCCGGGTCTTGGTCTGACCACAGCGATTTACTTTTTGGTGGGTGCTGCGGCATCGGCAGCCGCCGGTTTTATTGGGATGAATGTCGCGGTGCGCGCCAATGTGCGTACCGCGCAAGCCGCCAACAATGGCTTGGCGGCGGCGATGCGCGTTGCGACATGGGGCGGTGCAGTGACGGGTTTGTTTGTGGTGGGCTTGGGTTTGTTGGTTTTGGGTATCCTGACCCAGTTCTCGCCGCGCTTGGAAGACGGTCTGATTAACCCCGATGCGCTGATTGGTTTGGGGTTTGGCTCGAGCCTGATTAGTGTGTTTGCACGTTTGGGTGGCGGTATCTATACCAAAGCTGCAGATGTCGGTGCGGATTTGGTGGGTAAGGTCGAGGCGGGTATCCCCGAAGATGACCCGCGCAACCCAGCAGTGATTGCCGATAACGTCGGCGATAACGTTGGTGACGATGCTGGTATGGCAGCTGATCTTTTTGAGACCTTGATTGTGACCGCGATTGCGGCAATGCTTTTGGGGCACTTGGCATTTAAAAACGATACGGCTGTTTGGTACCCCTTGGCGCTTGGTGGCGTGGGTGTGATTGCGGGTATTGTTGGTGTTTTTGGTGTGCGAATGCCACAACATGGCAATGAAATCATGCGCGGTTTGTATCAAGGTGTGTGGGTGGCATCTGTTTTGGCAGCACTTGGCATTGCCGCTTATACCTTCTTATTCCCAGTGACAGGTATCTCGAGTCTGAATCTCAGTTTGGCAGCTCTGGTGGGTATTGTTGTGACCTTGGCTCTGATGTACATCACCGATTATTACACCAGTGCTGCCTATGAACCTGTGCGCGGTATCTCGAGGGCAAGTATTACTGGGCATGGTACCAATATTATTGCTGGGCTGGCGGTAGGTATGAAAGCTACGGCTTTTCCTGTGTTGGTGATTGTCGGTGGCACTTTGGTGAGCTTTGCCGTGATGTACGACGGGAACAACCTGCTCACTGGTTTGTATGGTATCTCGATTGCTGCAATGGCGATGCTTTCTTTGTGCGGGATTATTGTGACGGTGGATGCGTTTGGTCCAATCACCGACAATGCCGGCGGTATTGCAGAAATGGCAGAAATGGGCGAGAACGTGCGCAATGTCACCGACCCACTAGATGCTGTCGGCAATACGACCAAGGCTGTGACCAAGGGCTACGCCATTGGGAGTGCAGGTTTGGCGGCGTTGGCGCTTTTTGCAAGTTATACCGCCGAGTTCGACAAGCGCAATATTCAACTGGTTTTTGATCTTTCTGACCCAATGGTCGTGGCGGGTTTGTTTATTGGTGGTATTTTGCCCTGTATTTTCGCGGCAATGAGTATGGAGGCTGTAGGACGCGCCGCAGGTGCTGTGGTGCTCGAGGTGCGTCGTCAGTTTAGAGAAAAACCGGGTATCATGGACTATAGCCAAAAACCTGACTATGGACAGGCTGTTGGGATTGTCACCCAAGCTGCTTTGCGCGAAATGCGAATTCCTGCTATTTTGCCTGTAGCTGCGCCGATTGCGGTTGGTGTGGTGTTGGGTGCAAAAGCCTTGGGTGGCTTATTGGTGGGTAGTATTGTGGTGGGCTTATTCCTTGCCATCCAAATGACCACTGGTGGTGGCGCTTGGGATAATGCCAAGAAATACATTGAATCCGGCGACCTCAAAGACGAATCGGGTACGGTTCTGAAAAAAGGTAGTTTCGCGCATCAGGCTGCCGTTACAGGTGATACAGTCGGTGACCCCTATAAGGATACTGCGGGTCCGGCTATCAACCCGATGATTAAAGTGGTCAATATCGTAGCGCTACTGTTGGTGCCGTTGTTGGTTATCTTAAATCGCTATTAATGCTTTGTTTCCAATTGGTAGGTTTAGTTTCGACTGAATGTAAAGACTGACCAAACACTGCATGAGTTACCGGGTCATTCGCAAAAAATGCAGGATTGCCTGGTGTTTGTCAAAGTTTTACCCATTGAAAGGTCGTGAGCACCTTCTTTGTGGCTACCCTCCTTCTGTGGGCTCGAGGTATATACCCCCATAAGGTACATTGCTAAATACCCTTGTAGGGTATACTGCCTCGGCTGCTTCGGTCAAGGCAGTATTTGGAGGAAAGCAATGTTAAGAAAACTTGTCTTAAGCGCACTCGCAACGCTCACTGCTTGTAACTCGAGTACTGCGCACAAAAATGTCACTGTAAGCGATCTCAAAAATGCTAACGAGCCAAACAGCTTCATTCTAGATGTTCGCCAACCCGAAGAGTATGCCCAAGGTCATGTTCCGCGGGCAAAACTGATTCCGCTTGGTCAGCTCGAGTCAAGGCTTGGAGAAATCCCGGATAATGCTCCCATTTACGTCATTTGCCGCAGTGGCAACCGCTCCAAAACTGCCTCGGTCATCTTGGCTAAAAATGGTAAAACCGATGTCAGAAACGTTCAGGGCGGCATGCTTGCTTGGCAAACCGCAGGGTATGCGGTGAGCCGCTGATGTCGCGCGCCGATACCGTCGCGCGCCAGACAAAAGTCTTGCATCGCTTGCGCCGTCTCGAGGGGCAAATACGCGGTCTGCAAAAAATGATTGAAGAGGAGCGCGAATGCAAAGATATCCTCACCCAGCTCGTTGGTGCTCGAGCGGCGCTTAACGCGGTCGGAGAAATCATTCTCGAGGCATACATCGAGGATTGTCAGAGCAATGGCAATAGAGCAGAAAATCAAGCGCTGCAAATTATTGAGGCGGTGCGTTTATTGCGTGCCTAGTGAGTTTATTCTGCACGCAACAACAGGCTTTTGAGGTACAGTGTTTCCTGCACCTGCAAAATCCATGGGTGGTCTGCGGGTTGGTAGGTGATATCAAGCACCTCGAGTCGCCTGTTGGCATCGGCTCCTGCCAAGCGTACAGCCTCGAGCAAGTCGTCCACCTTCATGTGAAAAGCACAGGTGCTGACCAACAAAACCCCATTTGGCTCGAGCATTTTTAAGACATTTTTACAGGCGATGGTAAAAATGCGCTTGGCGCTTAATACTTCTTCTTTGCGTTTGGCAAGTGTTGGTGGGTCAACAATGGCGTGCGTAAAGCGCTTTTTTTCGATTACGAGCTGGTCTAGCACCTCTAAAGCATCACCCAAACGCACCGAAATACGCTTCTCGAGTCCATTTTTGGCGGCAGAGCGCTCTAAAGTTTGCAGTGCGATGGGGTCTTTATCGATTGCTAATGCAGACGCGCCTGCACGGGCAGCATACAAGCTAAAACCGCCGGTGTAGCTGTAGACATCGAGTACTCTATCGCCCGCCTTGAGGAGCGCTGCAATGCGGCGACGGTTATCGCGCTGGTCAAGGTAAAAGCCTGTTTTTTGGGCATCGAAAGGCTTAAAGAAAAACTGCAGATCGTCCTCGCTAAACTGCACCTCTGACGGCACATCTCCCCATAAAACCCCAACCTGCGCTGCAAGCCCTTCTTTGCTGCGTTCCGAGGTGTCCGAGCGCTCAAAGGCGGCACTGGCTTGGGTTTCTTTTTTGAGCGCCTCGAGAATCAGTCCGCGGTGTGCCTCTGCTCCCACATTGCGCATTTGCACCGCTAAAACATCGCCAAATTGGTCGACGATCACCCCGGAAAGCCCATCGGATTCGGCGTTCAGGATGCGTTTGGCGTTGGTGTTTTGCATATGACGGCGCTTTTTTAGGGCTTTGCGGATTAAACGGCGGTAGAAATCGAGGTCTATTTTGCCGCGCTCCCAAGCAATCACCCGAGCGGGAATATTGGCTTTTGGGTTGTAAAAAGCCTGTGCCACAAAGCCGCCGCCTGCATCACGCACCTCGAGTAGTGCCCCTGCTTCGTGGTTGCCAGAAATACTGGCGATGTCATCCTTAAAAATCCAAGGATGAAAATTGCGAATACGGCGGTCGCGGTTGGCTTTGAGCTCAATCACAAGATGTATTGTATAGCTTACCTTGTCCGCGTGTGGCGTTACTCAGTTCGGTTTGCAAGGTACTCAAATCGGACTCCAGCAGTGCCGCTGAAACCTGCAAGCCTTGGGCGGTGTATTGGTCTTGGCGCATCTCCAAATCAAATTTCTCGAGCAACCGATGCAGTACGCTGCTCATCTCGAAGGGTACGGTAATTTCGATCTTGCAACGCGGGTGCACTTCGAGTTTGGGCGCGGTGCGAAGGCATTCGGCTGCTGTCCCACCATAGGCGCGCACTAAACCGCCAGCACCAAGATTAACCCCTCCATAGTAGCGCACCACCGCCACCACCACACCTTCTAAGCCGCTGGTCTCGAGTGCCCGAAAAATTGGAGCGCCCGCCGTACCACTCGGTTCGCCGTCGTCGGAAAAGCGGTATTGCTGCCCAAGTTTGTACGCCCAGCAGATATGGGTTGCATCGGGGTAGCGTTTTTTGAGTTGCTCGAGAAAGGCTCGAGCAGCTTCCAGGTCGCTGATTGGAGCGGCAAATGCTAAGAACTCCGAATTTTTGACGACGGCGCTGTGTTGGTGTGGCTTGAGCAGGGTGGTGTGCATTTTTTCTAGAGTCTAGCATGCCTGCCTTGGAGCTGCGTGCACCAAATTGATTGCCGCTAAGGG
>JBKBVO010000138.1:0-6662 GCA_046289535.1 Deinococcales bacterium
CGATTTCATCAAAACCAAGTTGGCGTACCAGCGCTAACTCATCGCGTACCAACCATTCTTCGATAATGCGGTTTTCTTTAACCACACAATGGGCAATCCCACGGCGCAAAATGCGGCGATTGGTAGGAGCGCCATAGACGCTATAGCCAGTGTTACGAGCCGTCCAAGTGATGCGGTGGCTCGAGTGAAACCCATCTTGGTCGTTACCGCTCCAAATGACTTCATCGCCATGCAGCCGCACATCGGGAAACGCCGCAAGGGTTTTGAGTGTACCTTCAACCACGGCTTCACGCCCGTAAATCGTGGTATCGGTCATATAAATCGGGCAGTTGTGGCTATAGTGAGTGTAAATCAAGCCCACCGCTTTTTCTTCCCAGATTTTGTGAGTACAACGGATAATATAGTCCACGATGTCGCTGTAATCAGGGTCAAAACCACTTAGGTTCTGGCGGCGCTCGAGTGGCTTGTCTGGATAGCTATAACTGCCGATATCGCGTCCACCTGCTGTGATACTGGCACGCTCCTCGAGTTCTTGGGGGCTGGGTTTATCCATGTTTGCCGCTCCTTTTTACTTTGGGTTTTTTGGTGCTGCCGCGTTCGATAAACTCGCCTGGCAAAAAACGTAAATTACTTCCCATCGTATTGTGTTCAATCGCCTCAAACAGCAGTTGCAGACTCGAGTCTATCATCTGTATCACGGGTTGGCGCACGGTGCTTAGGTTGTAAGCACTCCACGCCGCCATTGGAATATCATCAAAACCCACCACGCTGACATCCTGCCCAACCAACACACCGCGCTGTCGTGCAGCATCAATCGCGCCAATCGCAGTAATGTCATTGGCACAAAAAACCGCATCGGGTGGGTCAGAGCGCCTCAGTAAGCGCTGCATCGCCGCAAAACCTGATTCATAAGTAAAGTTACCCACCTCGAGCAACACAGTTTTCTTCGCTTCTTGTAGGGTTTGGCTGTACCCTTGTTCGCGGTCGCGGTTGGTGCTGGTGTTCTCACGCCCGGCAATATAGGCAAAATGCTGATGTTGCGCCAAGAGTTTTTGAGCCACCAAACGCCCACCACCAAAATTATCACAGCAGACCGCGCTGGTACTGGCTTCTTTAACATAGCGATTAAATAGCACCACTGGTGTACCGCGCACCCGCAAGGTCTCTGCCATATGCGAAGATAAACTCGCCGAGGCGATGATCAGCCCATCACATTGGTACTCGAGAACCAGAGGTAGCAACTCATCCACTTCGTGGTCGGCATCGGTAGTAAAAAGTAGTACCCGCCACCCAAGTTTGTGTAGTCGGTGGGTTAGTTTCTCCAGCACAAAAGGGTAGAACGGACTGGTCATTTCCGAAATCACAATGCCAATCAAATTGCTTTGGCGTGTGCTCAAACTGCGCGCCATCGCATTTGGGGTGTACCCGAGTTGCTGCGCCAAGTCTTTTACTCGCTGGCGGGTTTTTCTTGCAACTCGCACATCGTTGGAGAGCGCCCTAGAGACCGTACTCTGTGAAATACCAAGGGCTTGCGCTAAATCCACACTAGTGACTCGAGCCATATCAGTAACCTCCAGACTCAAGGCTCGTGCCTTGGCGGAAAGCTTCGAGGGTTTGTTTGGCAACCGCAGTCAGTAATCTTGAGTCGCTGGACAGCACCAAAAACGTGTAACCCAGTGATTGCATCCGCAAAGCATACTGGCTCGAGCCACAAAACAGCCCTGCAACTTTGCCCGCCTGCGTGGTTTTTTGAGCAATCTGCTCGAGAAGCTGCAAGAAATCCAAATCGAGACTATCGAGCTTAGCTCTATTCCCCAGGGATTGATTGAGGTCGGAGGGTCCAACAAAAATTCCATCGAGTTCTGGGACACTTAAAATCTCGTCTAGGTTCTCGACTCCGGACTTGGTTTCAATCATTGCCATTGTAATCACGCGCTCATCCGCATGTTCGGCATAATCTGTTCCGTAGAGTAAACCCGCTCGAGTTGGACCAAAACTACGGATACCTCGCGGGGGGTAGCGGCAAGCTGCCACAAAATCCTCAGCTTGCGCTCTGTTGTTAATCATTGGACAGATGATGCCAAGTGCCCCTGCATCGAGGAATTTCATCATTTCGGCAGGATCATTCCATGAGACCCGCACAAATGGTGCGGCGGTTGTTCTCGAGGTAGTCATCACCAATTCTAGCGCTCGCTCCAGACCAAACGGCGCGTGCTGGTGGTCGGCTACCAAAACTTCAAACCCTGCTGCCGCCATCAACTCAGCCACAAATGGATGCCCAAGATGCAGCCAGCCAGCCAAAGTGGGTTTATGTTGCCAAGTTGTTTTAAGGTTTTGCATGGAATACAAGTCTACAACTCGAGTTAAATTGCTCAGGCTTTTTTTGGTTTAGTTTTGGTTTTCTTTTTTAAAGTTCGGGCTTTTGGTCGCATCTTCAGGCTCTCTTGCACCGCTGCCTCGAGCTTTTTTGTCAGTTTTGCTTTTTGTTTCTCGTAATCCTCGGGTTTGACCATGCGTCCGCTTGCGTCGGCGTTGAATCCATGTTTAGCAGCTTCTTGCACCACCGCCTCAGACCAATACGGGTCTTTGCTGCGAAACACATCATGCGGGTCAAGCACTGCAAAACACCAAGCAGGAGTATCTGAGATATTTTCGAAGCCACGCCAGAGATGCATTGGCAAAGAAATACTGTCCCACGGCTCGAGAATCGCCTCGCCTTCGGGTTTACCTTCGGGGTCATTACCCCAATAAAAACGCCAGCGTCCCGACATCACAAAAAACATTTCGCAGTAATCGTGGCTGTGGTACGCCGGTCCAGAGCGAGGCGGACAGCAGAGCATTCCGATTTGAAACTTGTGTGGTGCGGTAATAGCGGGGCTAAACTCGTTATTCTCCGAGGCAGTATCGCCAATCACGGCATAGTTCATTCGTTGATGACGCGGCAAAATCGAATCAATGAACATGAGTGGGATGCCATTTTTGACCAGCTGATCAAAACGTACAATGCGGGCTTCAACTTCGCTATTTTCGATACGGTATGTTCCGATGGCTTTTTTGGTAGCTTTTTTAGCCATGACCGCCTCGCGCTTTAGTACCTGCGACTCGAGTATTTTTGTTTTGCATAGGTATGCAAAGATTCTGCTACACTACCAAACCAGATGTCAAGACTGCCGATTCTTCTGATTCATGGTCACACCCTAGACTCGAGGATGTGGCAACCACAAATTTCTGAATTCGGGCATTGTATCGCTCCAACTTTGCGCGGTTATGGACAGAGCCAGCCCCCAGAGGGAGCATTTTCCTACTGCGCCGATATTGTGTCCAATCTTGAGCCAGAACAGGTACATCTGGTCGGTTTAAGTTTAGGCGGAAATATTGCACTGGAAATGGCAATTTTACATCCTGAACGCGTAGCAAGTCTAACATTACTTGACTCGAGCTTAAAGGGCTTTACACCCGATGCTGCCCAGCTCGAGATTGGCAACCAAGTAGCCGCAGCTTACGCAACAGGAGGAATAGCCGCTGCAAAGCAGGCATGGTTGGCTGCGCCACTCTTTGCGACTACTCGAGAAAACCCTGTTTTATTCGCCCAAGTTGAGCAGTGGATTGCTGATTACTCGGGTTGGCATTGGCAGCGCGGTGTGAGCCCTTCGGCAGCGATCACCGATATCTCAAGTCGCTTACATGAAGTTCGCGCCAAGACACTGGTGGTGGTCGGTGAGCGTGATACAGACTATTTTCAGAATGTGGCGCGTTACTTACACGGCAATATTGCAGGTGCACAGCTTGAGGTGGTGGGGCAGGCAGGGCATTTGGTGAACCTCGAGCAACCCGCACAAACAAACCAATTGCTTGAGGCGCATTGGCTCAAAGCCGAGTCTTGAATCGTGCATTTTTTTATGGGTTCAAGGTTGACATAGAAATTCCTGGCTGGAGACAAACCCAAAGCTCGAGTGCCAACGAGGAAAACGCCCGGCTAGTGATTTTTCTCGAGCGTTGGTAGGTCGTCATGGCTGCGCTGCTACAAAATTTTTGCAAACCATGCGCGTGAGCGCAAAAACTCTTAGCAAAGCGGTAGAAAGGTTAAAAAAACACTTCCAACAGAAGAACTCGAGCGCATAATGGTGCTAACGCCACAAAACAGGCAAAAATAGCCACAAGCCAACAAATAAACTCCCAAGGCTCGAAATCAGTACTGCCGCCGCCGCCACATCTTTGGCAATTTTAGCAAGGGGGTGATAGGTTGGCGAAACCAAATCCACCACCGCCTCGAGCGCAGTATTGATCAATTCAAGGCTCATGACCATGACACAACAAAAGACGATCGGTACTACATCCATACGCAAAAGTAGCGCTGCGCCAATCACCACCACACTGACCACAACCTCGAGCCGAAAATTGCGCTCGGTGCGCCAAACATAGGCAATTCCTGCAGTGGCATACAGAAAATTCTTGACCCAATTGCGCGGCGGGGCATGGCGTGGCGGGTCTGGCATTGGCATAAACAAGATTCTACCTGTAAAAGATGAATCCCCGAGCGAGTCTGATAGAAACGTATTAGACTCAGTTCATGTATCAAAAAGACCTGAGTGCCCTAGACCGGCTCGAGCTACTGCCTCGAGTTATTCATGACTACAACGAAGTCAACAGCAGTTTTTCAGCTCTGGGCGCAGAATTGGCTGGACCACTTTGGGCGGAAGCACCCGCCAACTGGCTTGGACGGATTACTTCGCGCTCTGAGGATGCGCTTGGCAGCATTTTTCTTGCCCCGCCTTATAAAATGCGGCGCTTAATGCCGCTCATGCGCCAAATGCAGGATTTCGGAGTGATTGCGGCAGGTATAGATTTTGCACTGCTCGAGAGCGCTGCAGAAACTCGCCCGCGCAGTGCCGCCGAATTATCTGAACTCAAGAGTGCTGCAGGACTACCCTTTGTGATTGCGGGTATTTTAGACCCCAGAGATGCGGAGCTTGCTGCCGAGGCAGGAGCAGATGCGATTGTGGCTTGTTCGCGTTTAAGCAGTGTCATTGGCGGTCCTGACCTGCCCAGTTTAGTTGCTGACATGCGCGATGCCGTAGGTGACACACTACTTTTTGCTCGAGGTGGTTTGCGCTCGGGTTCGGATGTGCTGCGCTATTTGGCAATTGGCGCAGATGCCGTTGTGGTGCCAGGCAACCTCAATCCACACCGCATACTCGAAGAATTTGTGCAAGGAATGCGTTGGAGTGGATGCTCGAGTTTGGATGAAATCAATTACGACCTGATTTTCGAGCCAGTATTCAAGGATTAACATTGCCGATACTCAAGGATGAACGGGGCATCACACCCAATACAAAATACTACACTGGTGTGCGATGAAACGCTGGTGGGGGTTGATTGTTTTTGGGCTATTTTTTGCTCTTGCGGCTGTAGTGATGTGGGGTTTTGTGCAGGTTTTGTCCTTACAACCACCTGTCACCGAAGCCAATATCAATACACGGCGTGCAGCTCGAGCATATAAAGAAACAACCAGTTTTATCCCCATGAGTAACTATAAGCTCGAGAACGGGGTTTACAGTGCTGCTGGCAAAAACCGTGTACTGGTCATGCTGCCCGATTTGGGTACTGGGGCGTGGAGCTTTGCACCGTTGATGCAAACCCTGCCCTTTGAGCGCTACGCGGTGGCATACCGCAATATGATTGGAGCAAAAAGCGTTACAACAGCAAGCCTCGACGAGTACGAACAAGATGCTCGAGCCGCAATTTTACAAGCCAGCAAAGGGCGTAAAATCGTACTCTTGGGGCAGGGTATTGGGGCATATTTTGCCCTCAGAATCGCCGCAGAAAACCCAGATTGGCTCGAGGCACTGATTCTCATTGCGCCCTACCTTCCACGCCCTTGGAACGGGGTGCAAGTTGGGGTTGCCAAGTTCTTTGGCGAGCAAATCTACAATGGGGTCTATGCCTCGAGCCAGAGCGCCACCCAATTTTGGGAGACTAATTTTGGCAATGGCATCATTGCACCTCAACTCAAGACTTTGTGGCTCCCAGAAGCCATCAAACGCCAGCCTTTTGAGTTCAAATCGGTTTGGCTCGAGTCGCTGTTTGACCCCATGCCCAATATAGACAAGTGGTACAACGACCTCGAGAAAGGTAGGTTTCCTGTGTTGCATATCATTGCAAGATTTGATACCAGCAACCCAATGGGTGGACAAAGGCTTTTGCGCGAGCGTCTAACCCAGAGTTTGGCAGAGCGCTACCATGTGGCAATCCTGAATTCTGGCAAATATGTTTCGCTTGATTGGCGCTGGACAGTGGCAGTAAAGGTGATTGAAGAATTCTCGAACAACCTCAAACTCGAGAAAAACGTGATCGAAAATGAAGTGGCACTAGACCCGCTCACCGAACCACCAGACAAATGAACGACCCAGCTTTGAAGTCAGGTTTTTAAGGCGTGGGCGCGGCTAGCGAATCTCCTGCTCGCGTCAAATTGAGCGTGACAGCGAAACAGGCATGATAAAAGCTCATCGCTGCGCGGCATTGTCCATTAAATCCGAGGTAAGGCTGAATTTTTGGCATAGTCTCTCCTGAAATATCTTTGTACTATTTTGATGGTAACATAATTTAATTGTGAGTTTCAATACGATGAATGCAAACGTTGCACAGCATTGGCTCGAGGGCTG
>JBKBVO010000139.1:0-6636 GCA_046289535.1 Deinococcales bacterium
ATTTTTTCGGGAAAAACAAGCAGTTTGGATGTGCACGTCCTGCGCCCAGAACGTTTTTTAGAGGGTCAGGCAATCGTGGGAAACAGTCTGCTATAGGCTAAATCCACTTGTGTACGACCCGACCAAGATTACAGCTTGCGAACACGCCGGTTGAACCTGCTAGGCTGGGTTGTGTCGACTTTTCAAAATACGTCAGTTTGAGCCTTAAACGCACGTGTGCGCTCGACAGCAGTGCCTGCCTCGAGAAATCACCAAACTGCAAAAGCTGCGCAAGGCTTTATTTGTGTGGCGACAAGGGTACGGCTTTTTGACTTGGAAAGGGTGTAAGCCGGGTTCTGTCCTATGCCTTTGGGGCACGTCGTGGTCATCTATCTGGGATGGCTATCGCTAGTCACCTCGAGCAGCTGTCTTCGCCACTCAAAAGATGCGGGTCACATCTCGAGTTTCCTCTTTGTGGCATTCGAGCCTTGCATCAGATGGGGTTTACCGAGCCGCAGCCCTCTCGAGCCGCGCTGGTGGTCTCTTACACCACCGTTTCACCCTTACACCGCCCTCGAGCGAGGGGATGCGGTTTATTTTCTGTGGTACTTTCCATCGGCTTCGCACCTTGCACCGTACACCAGTGCGGTTTGCTCGCCGTCCAGCCGTTAGCTGGCATCACGCCCTTTGATGCCCGGACTTTCCTCACAGCGTTGCCCTCGTGGACTCGAGAGGGCTGCGCGACCACGCCCCTTTCCAAGCGGAGGGGCAGTTTAGCATTCTTGCGCAAAAAGCGCACCTGTGTGCACGACGAAGCCCCATCATTTTCGATACGCACATAGCTCAGATGCAAAAAGAATTTTGCACCTTCGACATACTTATGCTAAACTTCCACGGCTGTAGACCACGTCGCGGAGAGGTGCCAGAGTGGTTGAACGGGGCGGTCTCGAAAACCGTTGAACCTCGCAAGGGGTTCCGTGGGTTCGAATCCCACCCTCTCCGCCAAAAAAGAGCGCTCTGGCGCTCTTTTAGTCTTTTTGCTCGAGGGCTTCAAATAGTTTATCAATATCTGCTGTGGTGCTGTAGTGTGCGATGCTCGCGCGGATTGCCCCGTTTGGCATCAAGCCGAGCGCCTGCATTGGCATGGTTGCGTAGCAGTGCCCCGCAGCTACACCCACGCCGTGCTGCCCAAGGTATGTTGCAACCTCGAGTGGGTCTGCACCGCGCAGATTAAAACTCAGTGTACCCACCCGACCGTGTGCTGTGGGTTCACCGTAGAGTATGGCGTTCGGCAGTGCCTTGAATCGCTCGAGTGCGTACTCGAGTAAAGGCTGCTCGAGGGCTTGGATGCGCTTGTAAGCAGCCACAAGACCTGCGCGCCCTGCCAAGCCCGCACCGAGTTCAGAGCGCAAATATCCCAAAGTGCCAAGCCAGCCTGCCATAGCCTCAAAATTATTGGTTCCTGGCTCGAACTTGAGCAGGCTGTGCTCGGGTAAAAAATGGAGTTTTTGAGCGGGTAGCTGCTCGAGCAAGGCGCGCCGCACATACATAAAGCCAAGATGGGTGCTAAAAACCTTGTATGCCGAAAAAAATGCAAAATCCACACCGCTTGCCGCCACATCGGGTAGGTGGTGCGGGCTGGCGTGAACTTGGTCGTTGACCACCCATGCACCGACTGCATGCGCAAGTCGAACTGCTCCTGCCACATCGGGGGTATTGCCAAGGCTATTGGCAGCGCTCGTTATCGCTAGCAGGCGCGTGCGCGCACTCAGCAGCGGTTCGAGGTCGGTCAACGCAAGCCGCCCCTCGGGAAAGTGCGCCTTCCAAACTTTGACCACGCAGCCAATGCGCTCCAAATCGCGCCATGGGCTGGCGTTGCACTCATGCTCGAGTTCAGAAATTACAATTTCGTCGCCTGGTTTAAAAATTCGGGCGAATGCGCCCGAGAGGCGAAAAGTGAGGGCTGTAGCGCTGGGTCCAATCACGACTTCGTCGGGTTGGCAGTTTAAAAACTGTGCGGTCTCGAGGCGGGTTTGTTCGCGGGTTTGGGTAGAGAGCTGTGAACCCGCATAGGGCATGCCAACGTTGCAACTGGCGTTGCTCAAGAATTGAGTTATGCCGTCTATACAGGCTTGCGGCACCTGCGCACCCGCAGCGTTGTCGAGAAACGAAAACCCGGAAGCAAGTGCGGGAAAATGTTTTTGCATGGTCTGATTTTAACTTTTTTGTGGCTTGTGGTGTACAACTCTTGATGCAACTCAGCCTTCTTATCTGAAATGGTACACAGACCGTGAGTTATGCAGTGTCACGGTGTAGTAGCACTTTTTGCACTGGGCTTGACCACTTTGGTTTTTCGGCGGCTCGAGTGGCGATAGCCTAGGGCGTAAATTTATACCCTACGCCCCAAACCGTATGCAGATAACGCGGTTTGGTGGGGTCTGGCTCGAATATTTTTCGTAGGCGTACGATAAAATTATCCACTGTGCGATTGCTTGGAAAATGCTCCTGCCCCCAGACGGCGTCTAAAATTTCGTCTCTCGAGACAACCTCGCCGGCGCGCTCGGCAAAGAGTTTTAAGAGCATCAGTTCGCGCGCACCGAGTGCCTGCTGCCGCCCATCAGGGAATTGCACTGTGTAGCGCCGAAAATCGACGCGGTACCCCGCAAACTCGAGCGCGTCTTGGGGCTTCGCGTACCACGCTGCGCGGCGCAGAATGTTCTGCACACGCAGCAGCAATTCGGGCAAAAAGAAAGGCTTGGTGACGTAGTCGTCCGCTCCTGCCTCGAGACCCGAGACGCGGTCTTGAGCTTGGTTTTTTGCACTCAAAAAGAGTACTGGTGTATGGTCGCCCCTTTGCCGCATTGTTTGGCAGACTGCAAAGCCCGAATGCACGGGCATCATCACATCGAGCAGTACCACATCGGGCGCACCGCATTGCCACTGCTCGAGTGCAGCCGCACCATCGGCGGCTTGCAGCACTGCGTAGCCCTCGAGTGCAAAATTGAGTGCAAGCATCTCGCGTAGGGTGTCTTCGTCTTCGGCGATGAGAATTTTCATGCGCTTAGGGGTTCGAGCGTCAGAGCGGGAGTTTGTTGCGCCACAAAACTTAATACAAAACGCGTACCAACAGGCAGGGACTCGAGCTGCACAGTCGCATTCATGCGTTCGGTCAGGGCTTTGACCAAATACAAGCCCAAGCCCAAGCCCTTTGCTACTCGAGTAAGCTCGCTACCCACACGGTAAAACTGGTCGAAGACGTATTTGGTTTCCTTGCTCGAGATACCCATACCGCGGTCTTCGACGGTCAGAAATACCTTTGCGTGGCTCGCAAAGACCGAAACAATAATCGGTTTGTCGGTGCTGAGGGTGTATTTGATGGCGTTATCGAGCAAGTTGCCGAGCACGATTTCGAGTGCCTCGGGATTGATTGGTACAATCAGGTCGTAGCCTAGGTGCAGTTCCAAACGTGCGCCGCGCGCTTCAAGGCTGTGCCGCTGGAGTTCGATGCTGCGCTCAACCCAGCGCCCGAGGTCGTGTGGCTCGAGTACGGTTTGGGTATCGCGCTCGAGCCGCGCAGTCGCTAGAACACGTTCGGTGGTGCGCTGTAGGCGCTCGAGTTCAAGGTTGGTGCGCTCTAAGACCTCGCCTTGTTTTTCTGGCGGCAATTGGCGCATTTGCAGCGTCTCGAGCAGGAGTTTGAGGCTACTGATTGGAGTGCGCAATTCGTGGCTGGCTGCCATCAAAAAATTTTCCTGACGACGGCGTAATTCTTTGTCGGACTGCAACGATTGCCAAATCACCCATAAACCCAACAGGGTCACGAGCAAAAAAAATGGCAGTTCAAAAGCAAACATGCGCAAATAGCGCTCTTGGCGCTCACGAAATGCCTCGAGTGAAGCAGTATTGACCACCACACGATCTGGGTGCACACGCTCGAGATACGCCGGCAGGTTTGCTTCGGGGAGCTGGCTTGCATATTCGGCTTGTAGCGCCCAGGCGCTCGCGGTCTGTGTCACGTGGGCATCGATATAACCGCGCTGAAAAATAATCCACCACGAGACCTGCACCACCAAAAACACAACCACCAGCGCGAACCCGAACTGCGCGCGGTAGCGCGCCGCGCGAAAAGCCGAAACAACATCGAGCGGGCGTTTCACGCACCACATTGTAGTCGGGTGTATGCGGCGCACCAAGAGACAGGCAGCCTAGCGACTCGGTTGTTCGAGCTGCGCCAAGACCGCACCCGTGGCATTGTCCAGTGCAACCACGCGCGAAAAGCCGAGGTTACCCATGATTTGCAAACTTAAAAATGGGCTTGTCAGGGCTTGAGTGACAACTCTGCCTGGGATTGGTGTAGCGAGGTTGTAACGCAAGGTCAGGGTGCCGCGTTCGACCCGAACAGCAGCAAGGCTTACACCAAACCCGCCCGTCGGCTTTTGACCCATAAAAAAGCTTACGACCTGCATGCGCTTAAACTCGAGATTTGGAAGCGACGGCAAGGGAATTTGGTTGCCATTCAAAAGCTGCCATGTGACGGCAAAGCTGTTTGCTGCAATATCCCAGCGCAGCAAGGGCTTTGTGTCGCTGTATGCCGAATTCGCTCCCGCTTGCAGGGTGCGCACCGCGAGCGGTTCGGGGTTGGCAAAACCGCCGAGTAAATCGAGTGGTAGCCCAACCTGCACGTACAAAGCTGTCAGATTATAGGTATCTGGGCGCGGCGAAAGCGGCAAGTAAGAATCGGGAATGTTCGGGTACTCGAGCAGTGCGACTGCGAGCGGCTGTTGATGTTTATTTTGCAGATACCCTTGCAGCGCGTCGGCTTCGTTGTTGTTCAGCGCTCCAACGCCGCGCAGCCCCTGACGTGGTGTAATCTCGAGTCGCAATTTAGAATTGCGCTGTAAATCGCCGCGACTGCCGACATCAAACCAACTCTTGCCATCAAAAAAATACAGTGCTTGCACATTTTCCCTTGCAAGCACGCTTAAATCGCTACTTAAGGGAATGCCTGCCACACTCACGACCTCGCGCAGTGGCTTCGTCTGAGCGACAAGCGTCGCACCGCCGTTGACTGTCAGTGCGTCTGGAAGTGCTAAATCGCCTACAGGTGCAGTGCCGCTTAGGGTAATGGTGTTGTTCTCGAGTTGTATGGTGCGGCTTTGTCCGGATGCGAGTTTGCCGTAAAAAATCGTCTGGCGCTCTCCTGTGCCGTAGAGCAGAATGTCGGTTACGCTGTAATCCGAAGGCGTAAAAGCACAGGCGCTTAAAAAAAGCAACAGCATCACAAAAGCCGGCATAGGTGCAGTTTAGGCGTTTTGAAGGTTTGACAGATGAAGCCCAGTTTAAGACAATATTAAGCAATGCCCTTTTCCTATTCCATTCGGGTGCGTTACAGCGAAGTAGATATGCAGGGCGTGGTTTTTAACGCTAACTATCTAGCCTATTGCGATGATGCTTTTGACACTTTTGTTCGCACTGCTATACCCGAAGGACTCGAGGCACACGGTGTGGATGTGATGCTTAAAAAAGCCATACTCGAGTGGGTTGCCCCTGCTAGAATGGGCGATAGCCTGCAAATCAAGGTCAACATCTCGAGCTGGGGCAATACTTCTTTTACGACCACTTTTACAGCAGAGGGGATTTTCAGCGCCGAAATTGTTTATGTCTGTGTACAACATAAAACCACGACTCCAACCCATTTCCCAGACCACTTGCGTCAGAGGTTGTAGACCATCCCTGCGTCAGAGATTGTAGACCCGCTTAGCGTTCTCGCTGGTGATGGCTTCGATTTGGCTAAACTCAAGTCCGCGCAGCTGTCCGAGTAGCTCGAGGGTGTGGCGCACATATTCGGGGCGGTTTGGCTTGCCACGAAACGGCACGGGCGCAATGTAGGGCGCATCGGTCTCGACCAAGAGGCGCTCAAGCGGGGTGATTTGAGCGGCTTGGCGAATGACCGTTGCCGATTTATAGGTCAGGTTGCCGGCATAAGAAATATAAAACCCCAATTCCAAGCCGACCTCGAGCAATTGCGTATCGCCGGCAAAACAGTGCAGTATGCCTTTGTGCCAGCCCGCATTGCGCAGGATTGCCGCGCAATCGGCAAAAGCGCGACGCGAGTTGTCCTTGTCGCGGCAGTGAATCACAAGTGGCAGCTTCAAACGCCGCGCCAACTCGAGCTGCCACTCGAGACTTTGCCGCTGCATGTGCGATGGGGCGCTATCCCAATAGTAATCTATGCCGCTCTCGCCAATACCGACGACCTTTGGTGCGCGCGCTAGTTGCTCGAGTTCTTGCTGCACCTGGCTCGAGAACAGCGCCGCATCGGTTGGGTGCAAGCCCACAGTGCTGTACACATTGGCAAATTGTGCACCAAGTGCCAGACACGCGCGCGCGCGGCTTGGGTTAAAGCCAATCGCGACGAGCAACTCGAGCGCAGCCGCGCTCTGTTCGGGGTCAGGAACTGCGTCCAAGTGGCAATGGGTATCGATCACGGGCGTACGGTAATGTCTTGGATATGCTGCCAATCCGCCCAACCACGAATTGGCACAGTGACCACAACCTGCCAATACACGGCGTTGTCGTTGGCGCGGAAGGTTGTTGCAGCGCCGTCGGGAACAGGTAGCTCGAGCGCAAACTCGAGTTTTTCGCTTGCCTGAAGTT
>JBKBVO010000140.1:0-6631 GCA_046289535.1 Deinococcales bacterium
GAGTCGTTGCAGTTAGAAGTGGGTGTTTGTACTCGAGTACAGGAATTAATCGACCGATTTTTGAGACCTCGAGCCAAGGTTATTGAAGTGACACAAATATGCCTTGTGCGATAGGTAAATTATACCAAAAATATGACTCTTTGATGTTGTTTACAAATTAACCATATCTATTCTTGGCTCGATATTCCAAGGTGATGAGAATTAGGTCTATAACCAGTATTAGCGCATTGCTCTGAATTTGATAAAGCCAAGCCAGTGCTAAATTTTTTGTGTCTTATAGACGCTATTAAAAAGATTTTGCATGGTGCGATACAAGAAAGCTGTATTGGGCATATCGGTATTTTTTAAATACTTGCAGCATGATACTCCTCGTTGCCTGACTCCCCGAGGTTGCGGGCAAATTCCTCCAAAAGAAAGAGGCTCGAATTATTATGTTGCAAATCCTCGAAAGTCGTCCGTTGCACCTCTACAAAAAAGCCTATCTGTTCAAGAACACCTCTGGGGCAATACCTGTAATTACTAGGGGTTATGACCGAGATTTCCGCCCAGACAGCACCTACATTGCCAGCCTTCCGGATATGACCGAGACCGTAGACGGTATTGACGGAGCAAATGTGGCAATTCAGCAGGTGGGCATTTCCGGATTTAAGTTGCCCTTAAAATTTCGTTCCCAAAATGGCGAAACCCATACCCTCGAGGCTCGAGTGACTGGGACAGTGGCGCTCGAGGCGGATAAAAAAGGCATCAACATGAGCCGTATTATTCGCAATTTTTATCAACACAAAGACGAGGTTTTTAGCCTCAATACACTCGAGCAAATTTTGCAAAATTATCACCAGAATATCGGTGGTTTTCAGGCACGGGTGCGCGTGAGTTTTTCTTTTCCGCAGTTGGTACCAAGTTTGCGCTCTGGTCTTGAAGGCTATCAGTATTACGCCGGCAGCTATGAGGCTACACTCGACCGTTTTGGACGCGTACAGCGCTATATCGAACTCGATTTTGTTTACTCGAGTGCCTGTCCGTGCAGTGCCGAGCTTGCCGAACACGCCCGCGATGTGCGTGGTGCTTATGCAATCCCGCACAGCCAGCGCAGCAAGGCACGGGTGCGAGTTGAAGTGATGCCCGATATGGATTTAGCGCTCGAGGACGTGATTGTACATTTGCGCACAGCACTTGTGACCGAAACCCAAGTGATGGTCAAGCGCGAAGACGAACAGGCATTTGCCGAATTAAATGGTGCACATGTGAAGTTTGTTGAAGATGCTGCAAGGCTGGTGTACCAAGAACTCGAGCGCGATTTACGAATCCGAGATTTTCAGGTTGCCTGTAGCCACCTAGAGAGCTTGCACTCGCATGATGCCGTCTCTGTGATTGCCAAGGGCGTGCCTGGTGGAATGAGTGCGGAGTTTAGCGATTTTGCGACCTTGGTGTGTTAGTGATATTTTTTGTTGAGCGCTTAGTACGCTGTCGATGAAGTTTTCGTACTTGAATATTTTTTTGAATCTAGCAATGTTTGCAGCCAGAACAGAGCGCGTCTTGAGGTACTTTACTTTATGAGTATACTGAGCAGGTGTTAGCCAAAGCCTTGAGTGCTGCTGTCATGGGAGTCGATGCGATTCCCATCGAAATCGAAGTGGATGTTGCCCATGGCTTGCCTAGTTTCACAGTGGTGGGTTTGCCCGATGCCGCTGTACAGGAAAGCCGCGATCGTGTGCGTGCAGCAATCAAAAATTCTGGATTCCAATTCCCCGCCTCGCGCATTACGGTCAATCTTGCTCCTGCCGATGTGCGCAAAGAAGGCTCGAGTTTTGATTTACCGATTGCTTTGGCGCTTTTAGCGGCTTGCGGGCATTTATCGCTCGAGGTATTGCCAACCTTTTATGTTGCTGGAGAGCTAGCGCTCGATGGCAAAGTACGCCCTGTCTCGAGCGCGATTAACATCGGCTTGGCAGCGTTACAAAATAAGTGCGAGAAAGTGCTCCTTCCACCAGAAAACGCCTCCGAGGCGGCGGTCTTGGATGGCTTAAAGGTTTTTGCTCCACGAACCCTGCTCGAGGCGGTAGGACACCTCACGGGCAAAGCTGCGCTGGCACCGCACATGGCGCAGGAGGTGCTGCCGGACAGCGGCAGCTTGCTCGATATGGCGGATATCAAAGCCCAAGCTCAAGCGCGGCGCGCACTCGAGATTGCGATTGCGGGGCACCATAATTTACTTCTGATTGGTCCACCGGGGTCGGGCAAAACCATGATTGCACGCCGCGCTGTTGGTCTGTGTCCGCCGCTTTCGCGCTCGGAGGCATTGGAGGTCACAAGGGTACATTCGGCGGCTGGGAAAATGCCGCGCGGACTGATTCGCACCGCCCCTTTTCGCGCTCCGCACCACACCATTTCCGATGCTGGTCTGATTGGTGGGGGCACGATTCCCCGTCCGGGCGAAGTCAGTTTGGCGCACCACGGAATACTTTTTTTAGACGAATTCCCCGAATTCTCTCGAGATGCGCTTGAGGCACTGCGCCAACCGCTCGAAGATAAAGAAATCACCATTGCTCGAGCGCGCTCGAGCGTCACTTTTCCTGCAGCTTTTCAGCTCATTGCGGCGATGAACCCTAGCCCTTCGGGCGAGTGGCGCGACCCCACCGACCCTGCACAGCGCCGTTATTTGGCGAGGTTGTCTGGTCCGCTGCTCGATCGTATTGATTTGGTGGTCAGTGTGCAAAAGCTCTCGCCCGAAGAACTGACCAAAAGCCCCGAATCCGAAAGTAGCAAAACTGTGCGCGAGCGCGTTTGGGCGGCGCGAGCCACCATGCAAACCCGCCAGCAAACCGCCAATGCGTTCTTGCAGGGCGCAAGTTTAAGAAAGCACACGCATCTCGAGCCAAGTCCCGAAAACTTCATTCGTGCAGCGGCTAGGCAACTGCAGTTATCTGGACGCGGTTACGACCGCGTCTTGCGCGTAGCACGCACCATCGCCGATTTGGCTGGTGCGGATAAAATCCTCGAGGCGCACCTAGCAGAGGCAATTTCCTACCGACAGCGCGACTGGTGAGATGTACAAGCTGACCTCGAGACCTAACGGTTGCATCAGCGTTGGCTCGAGATGGTCAGCGCTTTCAGTTTTTGTGCGAGTACATCTGTCAAATCGTTGCGCTGGTAGCGCCATGCCCAATTCGTTCCACCCAGTGTTCCCGGCAGATTCATGCGCTTTTCGCCACCCAGTTCGAGCAGGTCTTGAAGTGGTGCAAGCGCCATCACGGCTTTGGACTGCCAAGCCGCACGAATTAAATCCCAGACAATGTCTTTGCCGCTCACCCCAAGATAGGCTCTGACTTTGGCTTTGGTGCTCTCTGGTTCGGCATCCCACCACCCCAGGGTGGTGTCATTATCGTGTGTACCGGTGTAGACCACGCAATTGGTGGCGTAGTTGTGCGGCAAAAACGGGTCTTTATCGTCTGCATAAAAGGCGAATTGTAAAATTTTCATCCCGGGTAGCTGAAAACCATCGCGCAGGGCTTCGACTTCTTTGGTAATCACCCCTAAATCCTCGGCAATGATTGCAAGGTAGCCAAATTTAGCGCGCACGGCATTAAATAGTTGTACACCAGGCGCTTTGACCCAACGCCCATTGATGGCGGTTTTGGCACTGCCGGGCACCTCCCAGTACGCTTCGAAGCCTCGGAAATGGTCTACGCGCACAATGTCCACAACCTTGAAGGTCTCCTCGAAGCGCTGCAACCACCAGGCAAAGCCGTCTTGTGCCATCACATCAAAACGGTAGTGCGGGTTACCCCACAACTGCCCTGTAGCACTGAAGTAATCCGGTGGCACACCTGCGACCACACTCGGGCTTCCGTTTGGCTCGAGTGCAAAAAGGTGTTGGTTTGCCCAGACATCCGAAGAATCGTGCGCCACAAAAATAGGGATATCGCCGATAATTTTGATGCCTTTGGCGTGAGCAGCGCGGCGCACTGCTTCCCACTGCGAAAAAAACCAGTACTGACAAAGCGCATAGAGCATCACATCTTCGCTGTACTCGAGCCGCGCCGCCCCGAGTGCCGCAGGGTCGCGGCGCACCAGTTCAGGTTTCCAAGTGTTCCAAGGATGACCACCATGCGCGTTCTTGCACGCCATAAAAAGCGCATAATCCTCAAGCCACGAAGCATTGGCTTTGCGCCAACGCGCAAATGCTTGGTGTTGAGCGAGGTTGGCTTTTTCTTGCCAAAGTCTGGCGGCTTGGCGCAAAACCTGCCACTTCCAGATATAAATCCAGCCGTAATCCACGCGATCTTGCGGGAAATCAGGAGCGTTTTGAAGCGCTTCCAACGGTAAAAAACCATCCTTCTCGAGCAGTTCTAAATCAATCAGAAGCGGGTTGCCCGCAAACGCCCCAAAACTCTGATAGGGAGAATCGCCGTAGCCGGTGTGCCCAAGCGGTAGAACCTGCCAAAGTTTTTGACCAGCGCTTGCCAGCCAATCAATCCACTCGAATGCAGCCGCGCCCAAGCTGCCAATCCCATGGCGCCCAGGAAAAGAAGAAGGATGGAGCAAAACGCCACTCGAGCGATTGAAACTTGTCATGAAGAGCAGTTTACCGCAAATCGCGCCCAAGAGGAAAGCATCCGAGCTATCTTGGCGCTACAGCACAATGTCCTTTTATACAAACCTGCCCGTGTGTAAACTGCTGCCAATGAAACACGATAAAACCAGCCGCCAGACCATTTACACAGGCAGAGTGCTGAATCTGCACATTGATAACAACTATTGGGAAATCGCCGAACACAAGCCCGCTGTGGCGATTTTGGCTGTACAGGATGGCAAAATACTTCTGGTGCGCCAATACCGCGCCCCGCTCGAAGCAGAAACGCTCGAGATTCCTGCAGGTTTAATCGAGCCAAACGAAGACGTGCTCGAGGCGGCTGCTCGAGAGTTTGCCGAAGAGTGCATGATGGGCGGAGATTTGAGTTTGATTTCGCAGTTTTATGTTTCGCCGGGCTTTTGTGATGAGCTTGTGTATCTTGTGCGTGCCGAGAACTTGCGCCCGGCATATGGCATTCCCGACGACGATGAAGAGATTACAACACTGTTTTTAACCCCCCAAGAACTGCTCGAGGGGGCAAAAAATGGTATGTTCAAGGTTTCCGCACCCGCCATTGCGGGCGCTTATATGCTGATTGCCGAAGGGCTTTAAGCGCGTGGTAGCCTGTTTGGCGTATTTAAGACTTCAAAACCCCATACTCGAGTTTTCACATTCTCGAGGCTTAAATCCGAGGTTTGCACAGCCTGTAGCAAATCGGCTTGCGAAGTAATTTCTAGGAGCATCACTTTTTGGTCTTCCGAGTTTTGCAGCAAGCGTGTGTTGGTCACGCCAGCAACGCCTACAAACAAACGCTCGAGGTGATAAAGCGCCTCGAGCGTGGCTTGGTCGGCGAGCTCGGGCAAGGTGAATTCCAAAAACAAAACGTACACGACTCACTCGTCTTCGGCGATGAACTGCTCGAGTTTCTCGAGATTTACAACAAAAGGCGTGCGGGTTTTGCCGATAGCACCAATACGTTTTAAGCGATTTAAGCTGTGCGAGACTGTTTCGCGGGTTGCACCAATCATGCGCGAGAGGTCTTCTTGAGTCAGTTTCAGGTGGATTCTGAGACCATCGCTGCCCTGTTTGCCAAATTCAAGTCCAAAGCGGTAGAGCAAACTTGCAAGGCGTGCGGGCGCACTGTAAGCGCTGACTTCGGCTTGCCAGGATTGCGTCTCGAAGAGGCGTTGCGCCATCAGTTGAATAAATTTGAGCGCCAGCGCTGGGCGTTCGTGCAACAAGACCTCGAGTTCAGCTCGAGGCAGGGTGATTAAAACCGTGTTTTCGACGGCTTCGGCTTGGTGTGGACGCTGTTCTGCTGGGGTTAAAAGAAGCTCACCAAATGCACCGTACTGCCCGACCACACCAAGAATGGCTTCTTTGCCATTGGGGAATAATTTAGAGATTTTGACCAGCCCAGAGCGCACAAAATAAATCGCATCGGCGGGGTCGTCCATATGGTAAATCACATCACCCGCCATCAAACGCCTGTAAGGGGTGTTGCGCGCTAATTTTGATAAGTCCTCGAGTTCCCAGTCTTCAAACAGACTGGTACTTTTCAGGTGCCATACCAAACTGGGATTCTCCACGGCGGTATCATACATTTTCTTTCACTGTCTTGCTGCAAAAACAGTAGCTTGTTGTACACTTCGGACTATGTTGCGCCTACGTTTTGCGGACGGTAGAGAGGTTCCTGTAAGCCAACAAATGCTTGTAGGACGTGCCCAAGACTGTGATTTGGTGCTTTTAGACCCCAGTGTTTCGAGTCGTCATGCCTTGCTCGAGTACAGCGCGGGGCAGCTCTTTGTGACCGACTTGGGCAGCACCAACGGCACCTTTGTGGCAGGACAGCCTGTCAGTGGACGTGTGCAAGTGGTTTGGTGCTGACCAACCATCATGTGGTTGCTGAAGAAAGTGCAGTTGCCGATGTGGTCGAGGTCTTGCTGAACATAGAAGACCCTGAAAGCGAACCCAATAGCCGTTTCCCTGCGACCGTACTTAAAGTCAGCGAAGCACTCGATGCTGCGCTTTTGCAAATCCAGAGCAGCCGCACGTGGG
>JBKBVO010000141.1:0-2222 GCA_046289535.1 Deinococcales bacterium
CTGATGACCCCAAAATTGGTGCAGCCAAACTCGAGGATTTGAGTTTTGCGCGACTTTTAGATGCCTACGCTTGCATTCAGTGTAACCGCTGCCAAGATGTCTGCCCTGCCAACGCCACGGGCAAGGCGCTTTCGCCTGCCGCACTCGAAATCAACAAGCGTATGGAGCTCAACAGTTTAATCGGTAGCCCGTTTGAATTACGCCCAAGTTTTCTCGCGGGGGAAGCATCGCCGCGCCCGCTTTTAGCGTTTGCGATTTCCGAGGAATCGGTTTGGGCGTGTACGACCTGCGGGGCGTGTATGCAGGTCTGTCCTGTGCAAGACGAACAAATGCTCGATATCATAGACATCCGCCGCGAACGGGTGATGATGTCTGGAGAATTCCCCAAGCAACTGCAAACTGCTTTTAATGGCATGGAACGCCAGGGCAACCCTTGGGGCATCAGCGCCGATAAGCGAATGGAGTGGGCAGAGGGCTTAAATGTACCAACCGTGCAGCAAAACCCTAATCCAGATGTGTTGTATTGGGTGGGTTGTGCTGCCACTTACGACCCCAGCGCCCAAAAGGTTGCGCGCAGTTTCGTGCAACTGCTGCAAGCCGCCAAGGTGAATTTTGCTGTGTTAGGCAAGCAAGAAAGCTGTACGGGCGATACTGCGCGTAGAGCAGGTAACGAATACCTCTATCAGGATTTGGCAAGTAAAAACATTGCTACCCTGAATAAAGTCCAGCCTAAACTGATTGTCGCCACTTGCCCGCACTGCATGAACATGATTGGCAACGAATATCCGCAACTCGGCGGTAACTATACCGTCATGCATCATACCCAGTACCTCGAGCAATTGGTAGCCAATAAACTGCTCGAGATGCCAGACTTTGCCACAGGTGGCATAACCTATCACGACCCGTGTTATTTGGGGCGGCATAACGGTGTGTATGATGCACCACGCGCTAACTTGCGCTCGATGGGCTACGAAATCCTTGAACTCGAGCGTGGGCGCGAAAAGAGTTTTTGTTGTGGTGCAGGCGGGGCGCAGTTCTGGAAGGAAGAAGAACACGGCACCGAGCGGGTTTCGGATAATCGCATGCGCGAAATCAAGCAGGTGGTCTCGAGCCAAGAGCAGAAAACGGTGGCGGTCGGTTGCCCATTTTGTAAATCGATGCTCTCGAGCACGCCTGAAGCCCAAGACAGTGGTGTGGCGATTAAAGACGTGGCGGAGTTAATGCTCGAGAACCTCGAGCAAGGGCAGCGCAAAGGTATCCAAGTTCAAATTCGGGCTTAAAGTTGCTCAATAAAAAACACACGACTGTGATGTCTTTTGGTCGCTTCGCACTGAAGGCACAAAAAAACCGCCCCCTGTATGTGGGAGCGGTTGTGTGTGCGCCAGACTCAACGTTCGCCAAGCCTGTGCACTGCAAAGATGTAAAACAAGACCACGAACAGCAAAAGCAGGTATACCAAACGCAAACCAATCAGGTTTTCGCCGCCAAAGCCGATAAATCTGTCGAAGGCGAGCACCGCCAAAACCGCGCCGAGTATCCACATACCTGTCTTTTGGCTGTGCTTTTCGATATAACGCCGTAGGCTCTGCATCAGTCACCTGCCACGACGAGGCTGCCAGCTGTGGCTTCTTTGTCGGCTTTGGTTTTCTCGAGTGCAATGAAGTAAATCAGCGTGCCAAAGCCAGCCTTGGCGATGATGTCGGCGAGGCTGTACCCGACCTGTAGGGCGACCAAGCCATCCGCCGAAAGCCCGCCAAAAATGAGTGGCATCAGGTAGGCAATCGGGTAAAAACCCCACGAGGCAAAAAGCAGCAAGCGCAAATTCTTGACTAAAACCTGAACCTGTGCGGGTTGGCGTTCAAGCGATTTGCCGAGTTCAACGAACAGCGTGTAGACAATATAAATAAAGGGAATGGTGCTCAGTGTGCCCCAGAGCAGGCGCGTGCCGGTGTCGAGCGAAATCTCGCCTGGATAGCCCAAGGCAATCATCGCGAGTGCGGCAATGACCAAGCGCCAAATCATCCCTGTGGCGATATTGCTCGCCAGTGCCAAAACCGCAACCGCCTCGACCAGCAACAACGGCACGGTTAAAATCCAGTCGGCATAGCGGTAGGCGTCGTTGAACGGCAAGCCAGAAGCCTTGTAGACCCCATTATCGAAGGTATATGCCGCACCCCAGGACTCGAAGATGCGGAAGTAGTGATAGCATGCGACCGCGACAA
>JBKBVO010000141.1:2232-6583 GCA_046289535.1 Deinococcales bacterium
CGCAGTTTATTATGGGGATGTATTTATAGATTGCGACCGCGAAAACCAAGGAATAACCAAGCATGGCTGGCTGGTACTTGACCCAATGGTTTTGCTTACCGAGCACTAAAAAAATAAACGCCGCGCCCATGGAAGCAATAGTAATTGAAAAGAGCTGATACACCAACCCGAACTGCCCTGCACTCAGCTCGGTTGGTGCTGCCAAGGCAAAGCTGCCAAATAGAATTGCACTGATGACGATAAGTACGCCTGACCTATTCACAAAACACCTCCTGTAAAGTCAAAGGGATGGCGCGCAACAAGTAAGCCCCATGGCAATACTTGTTGTGTTTTGCAAGCCCCTTTGCTACAAGCTTAAAGTACACTTCGTGTATAAGATTTCACAGCTGGTGTCCTTACGATTCAATTGACGGCTTTAGAACAATACGATTGTGATTGAGACGGATTATTTGAATTGACCGTGCCACAAGAGCCATCGTATTTTGGTGTAGTGATTAGTGTACAAAACCTTTGTAAATACTACAGCGAAAAAGTCAAAGCTGTGGATAATTTAAGTTTCTCTGCAAAAGCAGGTGAAATCTACGGTTTACTTGGTCCAAACGGCGCAGGTAAAACCACCACGCTGCGCATGCTTGCAACGCTGCTCAAGCCAACGAGTGGCAGCATTTCTGTGGCGGGTTTTGACACCAAGCGCCAACCCGAAGATGTACGCCGCAGTATTGGCGTGGTGAATGGCGGCATGGGTTTGTACGACCGCCTAACTGGACAAGAAATCCTCGAGTATTTTGCCGCTTTTTACAACATCGGTAAGCAGGATACGCAAAAGCGCATCAAGGAACTGTCTGATGCGCTCGAGATGAACGAACTCTTAAAGCGCAGAGCGGGCGAATACAGCACTGGCATGAAGCAAAAAATCGTGATTGCTAGGGCGGTGATTCACAACCCAAGCGTGCTGATTTTAGATGAAGCGACCAACGGCTTAGATGTTGTGGCGCGTCGCGCGGTGCTCGATTTTGCGCGAGCCTATAAAAACTCGAGCCGTGTGGTGTTGTATTCCACGCACGTCATGTCCGAAGCCGAAGAACTTTGCGAACGCACCGCGATTATAGACCATGGCAAGTTGGTTGCCGAGGATTCGCTTCCCAATCTAAAAGCAAAAGCGGGCAGCGACAACTTAGAGGAAACCTTTTTCCGTCTAACCAGAGGGGTGAAGTAAATGCGTTTTCACTTTGTTTGGCAGGTTGCCCTAAAAGAACTGGTTTCTACTGTGCGCGATAGCAAAGCATTCCGTGCCAGTATTATTTTGCCTTTTGTGATGACCCCGCTTTTTATTATTGGGTTTCCGCTTTTATTTGGAAATTTGTTTGGTGGCGAAGCCGAGAAAAAACAGATTGTGGGTGTCGAAAACCTCGCACAAATGCCGTCCGAATTAAAGACGCTGCTCGAGCAGGGCGTTGAACTGAGAGACATCAAACAGCCACTCGAGGCAGTGCAAAACGACGATGTAGATGCGGCACTCTCGATTCCTGCGACAGGTGTGCCAAAAACAGCAGGTGCAGCGCCTGTCAACATTCAGGTCTTTGTGAAATTGAGTAACCAACGCGCTAGCGTGGTGCGCAGCAAGTTGATTGGAGCCATCGAACAGTATTCAAAATCTTTGGTGCTGCAAAAATTGGCTTCGGTAGGTTTAAGTCCCGATACACTCGAGCCAGTCCGTGCCCAGGTGGTCAATGCCGAAACCGTAGAAGAGCGTTCGGGTGGTGCATTCGCTTTTTTATTCCCGATGTTTATTTTTCTTGCGATTTTAGGCGGAGCAAGCACTGTTGCTGTGGATAGCACTGCCGGCGAAAAAGAACGTGGCAGTCTCGAGATTCTCTTGGTTTCGCCTGTGCGTCGTCTTGAGGTGGTGCTGGGTAAGCTCCTCGCCGTAACGCTGTTTGCACTGTTCGGTGTGGCGATGCAGGTTTTGGCATTTGTGGTATCGGGTGCGCTCAGTCCAATTATCTTAGGGCAGTTTGGCAGTGGCGGTGGCAGAGAAATCGCTTCGCTTTTTGGGGGTAACTTGCAGTTGGGGTTCTCTGGTTTTTTCTCGATGCTTTTAATTGGCATCACTGTAGCGCTGATGCTTTCAGGATTGCTGGTGGCGATTTGCATTTACGCTCGCTCATTTAAGGAAGCCCAGACTTATCTTGTGCCGTTGCAACTCGTGGCGCAATTTGTTTCAATCGGGATGCAGTTTGGCGATTTTATTTCGCGTAGTACGCTACTTTATGCTACTCCAGTAATCGGCAGCACCTTGGGAATTTTAGATATTGTCAAAGGTAAAGCTACCTCAGAAATCGTGGCGGTAATCGTTGTGGCAAATCTGGTTTTCGCGACTGGAACTGCCTACTTGGCATTGCGCAATTTTTCTAGGGAGCAGGTGCTTTTCCGCAATTAACCCATATCTGCGTGTTAATCTGAATGCGGAGGCATTCTTGAATAAACCCTTACAAGTCATTGGTCTTTCGCTGTTATTTTCAGCGCTTGCGGTCGTGTTGTTGCTCCTGACGGGTGAAAAGCTTGACCCAAGGGCATTCGTGGGAATAGTGCAAATTCAACCGCTCGGTGTCGTAGCGCTTGTTCCCACCTTGATGATTTGGTGGGTTTTAATGGGCTGGAGGGTTAAAACGCTGGCTTCACAACTCGAGGGTGGCAAACAAATTACCCTATGGCGTGGCACGCAGGCTTCGCTGTTGAGCCTTTTTAGTGCAGCCGTAACTCCGGCGGCGAGTGGCTCGAGCTTTGGTTTGGGTTGGTACTTGAGCCGTTTTATTGACCCCAAGCAGGCTACGGCGATTGCGGTGTACGGCTTGGTGCTCGATATGGTGTTTTTTGCTTGGTCTTTGCCTGTGTCTTTTTTGCTTTTGACTTGGCGTGGAATTAACCTAGAGATTCCCGTAGTCGGGTCGTTGCTTGGACCAATCAGTGTCTTAGGTGCATTTGTTTTGGGTTTCTTGGCGTGGGGACTTGCCAATAAGACTTCGGTGCTTATCCAGATTGTCTGGTTTATTTTTAGCCTTGGGTTTTTGCGGCGTTTTCGCCGCCGTGTTTGTAAATTTTTGCGTCGTACCGAGCGGGAAATCGGTAGTTTGCGCAAAATGCCCTTGGGTGTACAGCTTGGTCTACACCTGATTAACGGTGTCTCTTGGTTTTTTCATTTTGCTGCTTTTAACGTTGTGGCCTGGGCGTTGGGGATTCCCAATTTTGACCATGTTGGGATTATGGCAGTCCAAAGCCTTGTGGTTTCCTCGAGTTTTATCGTGCCAACCCCTGGTGGTAGCGGCTATTTTGATTTTGCCCTTGGCAAAGCTTTTGCGGTAGTTGGGGTGTCTATCGAAGCGCGCACGCCGCTTGTTTTGGTGTGGCGTTTTATTAGTTATTACCTGTATGTTCTAATCGGACCACTGATTGGGGGCGCAGCCCTGCTCAGGGCTTCTAACGCAAGTCATAAGACCGACCCTTCCACGTAACTTTACCTACTGCATAGCGGTACCATGAAACGCCCGTAACATAGACCCAAGCCAGCACCGAAACTGGAGCAAGCAAGCTGAGCGCAAGAGGGTACTTGCACTCCAAATCCGAACGCGCCCGACTAAGGTACATCAGCGTAATGGTGCAAAAGGGTAGTATTGGGCTAGGAGCAATGAGCAGCCAAACAAACGGCATCCAGTGCAGCCAGATAAACAGTGCAGAAGCAGCGATATAGCCAAATGGGCTATAGCCGATTGCCGCAAAATTGCTTTTGGCAAAGCCATCCAAAGCCTCTTTGCTCGAGTCGTACATTTTGCAAGAAATACTGCTCACGCCATTTAGCAACACATAGCGGTAGCCTTCTTTTTTGAGTAATTTGGCGGCTTCAATGTCCTCGAGAATCGAGTCTTTGACTCGTTCAAAGCCGCCGAATTTCCAATACACTTCTTTTTTATAAGCAAAAAGTTGCCCATTTGCCGAAGTTATGGCTGGGTATCTCGAGTCTCGGGCTAAACCCATCGGCAGTAGCCCCACAAGTGACCACGCCATAAATGGCTGCAGGATTTTGCCCAAAGTCGTGCTTAGAATTTGTTCAGACCACACCGACAAGGCATCGGCGTTGTTTTGCTGCATGGCTTGTACAATCTGCTGCGTGGCGTTGGGGTTCCAGATGGTATCGGCATCGGTAAACGCCAAAATATCGCCTGTGGCGGCTTTGGCTAACTGGTGGCAGGCGTTTGGTTTGCCGCGCCAGCCTTTTTTGAGTTCTTGCCCTTGAATCACGCGTAAAATACCCGATTTATGTGAATCCAAAACGGCTTGGGTGGAGTCGGTGGAG
>JBKBVO010000142.1:0-6483 GCA_046289535.1 Deinococcales bacterium
GTCAGTCACTTGCCGAGGTCAACCGTGAGCGCAATGCTACTGTGCGCGCCTTGTTGTTGGTAGGTGCCGTGGGCATTTTTTTTGTCATGGGGGCAATGTATCTGCCCTCTTGGTATTTGGCGTGGGGTGTGGGGCGCTTAAAACACGCTGCTTTGGGATTATCGCAGGGCAATTTGGCACAGAGCATTGGGCGCTATGGTAAAGATGAACTCGGCGATTTAGCCGAGTCGTTTCGCAATATGCGTCAATATCAGCGCGAGATGGCGGAAGTTGCCAATCATATCTCGAGTGGCGACCTAACCAAAGCCATTACTGCTAAATCCGAGGATGACGTGCTTGGTCAGGCTTTCATGGCGATGCGAAGCAATCTGCGTGACCTACTTTCGACGGTACAGTCAGGAGCTATTTCGCTGGCGAGTGCCTCGAGCCAAATTCTCGCTTCGAGTGGGCAGCAAGCCAGCACCGTCTCGAGCCAGTTGGCAGCGGTCTCACAAACCACCGCTACAGTGGATGAGGTCAAAACCACGTCTGAACAGGCGGTGGAATTGGCGCAGACCATCAACGAGCAGTCGCAAAGTGTCAATCGTGTTGCTATTGCTGGTGCAGAAGCAGCCAAAGCCGCCAATCAAAGCATGTCCGAGATTCGTGATCGGGTGCAGCAAATCGCCGAAAATATTTTGGCACTTTCAGAACAGACTCAAGCCATTGGCGACATCATCGCCACAGTGGGTGATATTGCCGATCAGAGCAACCTGCTTGCCTTAAATGCCGCGATTGAAGCCTCGAGGGCAGGTGAGCAAGGCAAGGGCTTTGCAGTAGTCGCACAAGAAATCAGATTGCTCGCCGAACAAAGCAAAAACGCCACTTCGCAAGTTCGCAGTATTCTGGGCGAAATCCAACGCGCCACCAACAGCGCAGTCATGACCACCGAACAAGGTATGAAGGTGGCAGATGCCGGTGTGGATAGTATTGCCAGGGTCTCGAGTGTGATTGATGAACTACAAGCTGCTATTCAAAATGCCGCCTATAATGCCCAATTGATTTCAGCTTCGGTGCGCCAGCACAGCATTGGTATGGAACAAATCTCGAGTGCAATGCAAAACATTTCGCTTTCCACCGAAGAGAATTTAATTTCCACACGCCACACCAAAAACTCTGCCGAGAGTCTGGCAGAGTTGGCAGGGCGTTTACGCGAACTTACAGCACGTTACAAGACCGAATAAACTCCTGGGCGTGTTTTCCTGATTACGTTCTATTGTCTGATAAAAAAGGTAAACTATTTTTTGGTAAAGGAGAAGTACACATGAGCTACATACACCCCGAAGTTCTGGTGAGCACCGATTGGGTGCTTGAGCACCACCAAAATCCTAACATCCGCATCATTGAAGTCTCGGAAGACTTCTTGCTCTACGAGCAAGGGCACATCCCGGGCAGTGTTAAAATTGATTGGCACACCAATCTGCAACGCGAGGATATCCGCGATTTTATTGATGCCGCCGCGTTCGAGAAACTGGTGGGCGATTTTGGTATCTCTAACGATACCACTGTGGTCTTTTATGGCGATAAAAATAACTGGTGGGCGGCTTATGCTTTCTGGTTTTTTAAGTACAATGGACACCAAAAAGCGGCTTTGATGAATGGTGGTCGTGCCAAGTGGGTTGCCGAAGGCAAGCCACTGCAAAAAGAAACCCCAAGCTACAACGCCGCCAAATACACTGTAAACTATCGTGATGCCAGCATCCGTGCTTTTATGCCCGATGTTCTAAAGCATTTGCTCGAGGTCAATGCAGGACGTGGTGCCCTGGTCGATGTTCGCAGCCCCGATGAATACTCTGGCAAGCTCACCCACATGGCAGATTACCCACAAGAAGGTGCTTTGCGTGCTGGACATATTCCAGGTGCGATTTCCCAACCTTGGGCACAAACCGTCAATCCAGATGGTACCTTCAAGAGCTTTGAGGAACTCAGCAGCATGTATAGCAGCAAGGGCGTAACCGCAGATAAGGATATAATCGCTTATTGCCGTATTGCCGAGCGCTCGAGCCACACCTGGTTTGTCTTGAAATACTTGTTGGGCTTTGAAAAGGTTCGCAACTACGACGGCTCATGGACAGAGTGGGGCAATGTGGTTGGTGCGCCAATCGAAAAAAGCGTGTAATTCTGCTACTGCCCAAGCAATGTCTGTATTTGCCCAATTAAGTGTTGTTGTTTTGCCACCTCTTGCTGCAAGCGCTCGAGGTGGTTTTGCAATATATTTTGAGCCTTTTGGGGATGCTCGAGAATATCCCTGATGTCCTCGAGTGGCAGGCTGTATTCGCGGTAGAATTTGATTTGTTTTGCCCGAACAATCTGTTCTGATTGGTAGTAGCGGTACTTGTTATGTCTATTGACAAGAGCAGGCTTAAGTAGTCCGACTTCGTCGTAGAGGCGCAGCGCCCGAACCGACAAGCCGGTTTGCGCCGAAAAACAGCCGATAGAAATCTGATTTTGCGACATAATCCACCTCTAGCACGCTGTTTCAGTCAAGATAAAATTGTACGAAGAGCAATGCAAAAATATCCTACTGTGTTGCAGGTATGGCTCACACCGAACTTTGGTATGGCTTTCATGAGCTGTTCCTCACCAAAACCCTTTAGACTGCTTTTATGCGCGTCGTGTTTCGCATTTTGAAGGTTTTGTTCGCCTTGGTTTTTGCTGTACTGGTAGCAGGTATGGCGGTGGGTGCAACTTTTTTGTTGCGTTGGTCACGTGAATTGCCCAGTGTTTCGGAATTGGATCAGTATAGGCTCGAGGGAACCACCAAGGTTTTTGCCAGAGACGGCAGTCTGATTGGGGTACTTGCTCCAACCATCGGTAAAGAGCGTATCGACCGCCGCCCCGTGAAATTAAATGAAATCAATGCCGGCGTAGTTGCTGCAATCATTGCTGCTGAAGACGAAGAATTTTTTACCCACTACGGTTTTAATCCACGGCGCTTTGCCGCGAGTCTTTACAATACTTTTGTCAAAAATAATCAGCAAGGCGGCAGTACCATCACGCAGCAAATGATTCGCACTACTCTGCTCAATAACGAAGATACAGTATCCCGTAAAATCAAAGAAATCATGCTTTCGGTTCAAGCCGAACGCTTTTTTACTAAAGAGGAAGTGCTGACACTGTACTTAAACACCTCTTTTTGGGGTGGTAACTTGTATGGTATCCGCGCTGCTGCCCAAGCCTATTTTGGTAAAGATCCAATAGACCTAAGCACTGCGGAAGGCTTGTATTTGGCGGCGTTATTGCCAAGCCCTAATGTTTTTTTTAAATCGTTTAATCGCGCTCGTACGGGCATGAAAATTCGACTCGAGCGGATGATTGAAAACAAATGGATTAGCCGCGCTGAAGGCAATAAAATCTGGCTCGAGCCGGTTCGTCCACGCGGTTGGAAGGGTATTGAACTTGCGTATAACGGTGCGGTGGTTATAAAGACCGACCCAGTCAGTAAAAAGGTCATCGCCCCAGTGCTCGAGAACCCACGCGTGACCATTATTGATGAAATCCGCACCGCTCAAGCGCCCTACTTTATGTTTGAGATTCGCAAATTCTTAAAAGAAAAATATGGCGACCAGGCATTTAGTGGTGGTGGCTTGCGCGTGTATACCACCCTCGACCCCAAAGCACAACGTGCCGCCGAAAATGCCACTCGGGTTGGGGTAGCGCGTCGTCCACGCGGTAACGAACAGATAGCACTCGCAGCGATTGACCCCTACACAGGCGAAATTCGAGCGCTTGTCGGCGGCAACGACAATTCTGGGCGCGACGAATTTAACCGCGCTGCCTCGAGCCAAATGCGGCGTAGCACAGGCAGTAGCATTAAACCTTTTTTGTACACGTTGGGTATTGAAAAGGGCTTATATCCGTGGACAATCATTTCAAACGAGGAGTTTCGTCTTTATACTCCAGGTGAGCCTAGCCGCCCTGGATGCCCACGCAATTACTACTGCCCACGTAATTTCCCTGGTAGCACCACTGCTACAGGCAGTATGCGCTTTTCCTTGAATTGGTCACTGAACTTCCCAACGATTCGCATTTTGCGTGATTATGTGGGCTTACAAACTTTCCGTGACCGCTTAAAAATGCTGGACATCGAGACTCGAGACGGAATTGGCTACTCGAGCGCGATTGGCGGTGGAGTGGATGTCAATCCGTTACAAATGGCAAGTATGTATGCCGTTTTTGTGAACGGTGGGACTTATATTCAGCCAACCTATTTGCGGCGTATCGAAACCGCCGATGGGCGGGTTTTATACCCGAGTCAAAACGACGTACAAGTGCGGCGCAAAATTTTTTCGCCACAGGTTGCCTACACGGGCTTAGACATGATTCGTGGTGTGGTCAACGATACGGGTGCACTTGCACCTCTGCCTCAAAGTTTTGCCTACCAAGCTAAAATCCCCGGACGCGATGTAGGCGGTAAAACAGGCACAACCAATAATGTGGTGGATATGTGGTTTGTGGGTACAACACCTAACCTTGTGAGCGCAGTTTGGATGGGCAACGACGATAATTCCGCAATGCCGCAAAATGCCTACAGTGGCGACTACATGCCAATTATTTGGGGTAATTTTATGAAAGCAGCACTCGAGGGTGTGCCACCAAGCAGCTACCGTGTTCCCAGTTACGTCGGTTTTAGTGTGCGTCAAGGCGTGCGCATGGCGTACCCTACCCGTGTTGATGTTCCCGAAAATACCCCTCCGCCGCGCCCACGTCCAGAACCAGAACCAGTGCGTCGCCCGACTGTAGACACGATTCCTGGCGCAGGGCAAGACCGCATCATCATTGCGGTCAATGCTTGTACCAAGAATGCGGCACAAGTTCCGCCTCGGGCTGATGAATTTACCCCCCCACGTTGTTTACAAAACCAGAGTGTGGAATTAAAAGACATCGCCTTGTATGACCCCAATTGGCAGCCTCCAGCAGTCGAGCCAGAACCAGAGCCGACAGTACCCAATTAGACTTTGCCCAATTCAATTATGACAAACCAAGGCTGCTCGTGCTTAAATACCAAGCTGTGACCTTAGAATCTCGACTACTCGAGACCACAACTATGTTGAATGCCGAACTGTATTTGGTCGGCGGTGCGGTGCGCGATGCGCTGCTGGGCTTGAATGTTAAAGATACCGATTATGTAGTAACAGGTGCGAATCTGGAGCAATTAAAAAGCGCACTCGAGACATGGGCACGAGTGGACGTGGTCGGTGCAAGCTTTGGGGTGCTCAAAGTGACATTTATGCAGCAAACCGTAGACGTTGCACTGCCGCGCACCGAACGCAGCACGGGAGTTCGCCATCGCGATTTTGAGGTCAGTTTTAACGCAAATCTGCCAATAGAAGCCGATTTGGCACGGCGCGATTTTACAATCAATGCGATGGCGCGGCGTTTATCGGACATGGTGCTGATAGACCCATTCAACGGTTTGTCCGATTTGCAGCAAAGAATCCTGCGCGCGGTGGGTAAGCCCAGTGAACGATTTTTAGAAGACCCTTTACGAATGTTGCGTCTGGCACGTTTTGTCGCCAAGTTGGGCTTTACTGTTCACCCGGATACATGGACAGCTGCACAAGGCTTGGCGCATCTCACGCAAAGTGTTGCCCCAGAGCGCATCCAACAAGAGCTCTTGGGTTTACTCGCACAACACAATATGCTTGATGCCCTGCGTCTGTTGAGCGATACAGGCTTATTGGTACAGTGCATTCCCGAATATGGGGCTTGTATTGGTTTTGATCAACAAAACCCGCACCATCACCTCAGTCTCGAGGAGCATATGTTTTGGACGGTACAACACGCCAGTCATGCCAGCCTCGAGACCAAACTCGCTGCACTTTTGCACGATATTGGCAAACCCCAAACCCAGAGTTTTGGCGCAGATGGTATCGCGCACTATCACTTGCACGAGGTACGCAGTGCGGAACTGACCTTTGCTATTTTGCAGCGTCTGCGCTGCTCCAAAGAATTGCTCGAGAGTGTCGTTAAGCTGGTGCGTAACCATATGCGCCCACCCATGGATGCCAGCCAAAAAGCTTTGCGTAAATTTGTCAATGACCTTGGACAGCACTGGATGGATGCACTCGAGTTGCGCCGCGCAGACCGCTTGGCGCATACGCCTGAAGCGTGGGATTCAGAAGAGTGGCTATCGCAGATGCGGCAACGCTGCAACGGTTTTCCACCTGAGCTAGCAGGTTTTGATGAGCGCCATTTGGCGCTCTCTGGACAGATGATTGCCCAGCGTTTTGGTTTAGTCGGCTCAGAGATTGGACGCGCCAAAAAAGCAGCTGCCAGTGCAATCATAGACGGTGACCTCGAGAATTCACCCGAAGCACTCGAGCGCTGGCTTGCGCAGTTTTTGCGCTCTTGACGCACTGGATAAAACTTGCTATAGTCTGGGGCGTGAAGTGCTTTTCGACCACTACCACTTAGGGCAGCGCGTATAACGTGTTGCCCTTT
>JBKBVO010000143.1:0-6435 GCA_046289535.1 Deinococcales bacterium
GATCAACAAGGAAAACGCCTCAACCTGATTGGACGCAATCTGACAGGCACACTAGCTGGAAGTAATATCCGCTATTCGGGCTATATCACCGACGGTACAATACCTGACTTAGAAGAAAAAGCCGTCAATCTTGGTACGGTTGGTAGCTCCTATATCACCGGAACTTTTAACGGCAAAGTTGCTACGGGCACTTTACAGCTGTCTCGAGCACCTCTTCATGCTTTGGTTGCTGGTGTCTTAGGTGAAATGCCAGGCACGGCTTATGCAACTGGTTTTGCACGCTACGAAATTCCAGTCGAGAATCTTTTAGCTTCTAGTGTAAAGATGGATTTTGTACCGCTTGAAATTTCAGGTGGCGGGGATACGCTTATCGGCAAGGGGCGTTTAATTTATTCAAATGGCAATCTCGAGTTTGACGACTTAATCTTACGCGGAAAGGGTGAATGGCGTATTGATGGGCACTATGCCAAAGACATTGTTGACCTTAATTTTGTTTTTAAAGATACAGTGTTCACACCAATTCTAAATTTGCTACCGCTCGTTCAAGAATACAATCCTAAAGCCTCGGGGAGCCTGGAATTTAAGTTGTCGGGGCAATATGGCAAGCCCGATGCAAGCCTAAGCTTAAAAGACCTGACAGCTTCGATTAGTGGAATATCGCTCACGGCTAAAGAGCTGGTTGGCACACTACAAAGCGGCGATTTGCAGGTTCGCGGTGTTTTGATTTCGGATGAATCCCTAGGGGCTACATTGGATACAACCGCTAAAGCAAAATTAATCTCTTATACGCCAATCCAACTCGAGGGCTTAGAAGCACTTGCAACGGGCAGCCTGAACATCAAGCCTGTAGGCTTCATTGACCAAGTCAATGCCAGAATTTTTGGTGATTCTGGTGGATTTAAGGCTGCGGTCACGGCTAAAAAAGGTGGAAATCTGAGCATCACCGGGGAAATCTCACCACGCCTAAAACTCAAACTCGAGGGGCAGCAGTTGGTCATGCCTATCCCCGAATATTTTATTGGCGATAGCCTGTTAGATGCTGTTCTGACCTTCGAGGGCGACGGTGGGCGTTTCTACGATGTTGCAGGTAAGCTAAACATTGCTAGACTCCAAACACAGCTACAACAAAACAATCAAGATGCACCAACTACAAAACCGACCACTACAACATCAAGTAAGCCCAACCCGTTTTTGCAACAAGTGCGCTTTAGAGGCTTGGAAATCAATGCTCCACAGGGTATCCGCATCTCCGAGTCCTTTGCCACTCTCGAGGCAGGTGGCAGATTGAGCCTCACAGGAACAATGGGTTCTCCAGAATTTTCCGGGCAACTCGAGGCATTGGGTAACTCTGGTGGGCGTGGCACGGTGCGCTTGGGAATTAATACCTACAATATTCAAACTGCAATAGCAGCCTTTAGTCCAATTGAAGGCATATTCCCAAGCATTCAATTGGTGTCTAAAGGCTTAGTCCAAAAAGCCTGCAAAAAAGATGGTCTACAACCAAAGGACTTGACGGTGGAATTGGTTATTCGTGTACGTTGGTTGCCAGACAGCAAAAACCCCACTATAAAAAAGATTGATATACAGCCAAGTGTTGCAGGGAATTGTCCAGACGCTTACGACCAACTCAATCCTGCAGAATTGTATTCTCTGGTCACCCTCGGTAGCAGCAATGCCAATTTGAGTGGTTTAGCACAGCAATCGCTGGATACCGTGCTCTCGGTCTTTGTGATTTCGGAACTCACGCGTCAAATTAAAGCCGCCACCGGAATTGACATTGATTTTAGCAGCAATTTAATCGAAGCTGTAGCACAGACCATCGCCGATCCAACTGCACAAGCCACCGTCAATTTTACCCTCAATTTTGGCATAGACCTTTCGCGCAATCTACGCCTGAACTTGCAGCTCAATAATCGCTATGCAAGCTCTGGATTGGGCGGAGAAATCGGCTTGAATATCCAGTCCGAAGACGGACAATTTGGCGTGCGTTTCAGCACACCATTTGCCTTCTCGAGTCCAGATTTTCTGCAGACGACTCGCCCAGAAATTCAGTTTTCTTGGAATTTTGCTGGAAATTTTGGCTTAAACTTCACTGGGTTTTTCTTGCCTGGACAGCAAACACCAACTGTTGGTCTAAAGTTTGGCGTTAGTTGGCGCTTCTAAATGTCTCTTCTATGCTCTCCTGCACAATAGCAACAACTTCTGAGACTTCCTTGCTCGAGATGGTCAGTGGCGGCGCTATCGCGATGCCATTATCGCCACAGCGCACAATTAAACCACGCTCTCGAGTTGCTGCTTGGAGTTTCCCAGCTATTGAAAGTGCTGGGAATGGTGTCTTGGTTTCTTGATCCTGTACAACTTCGACCAGCATCATTAAACCCTTGGCACGGATATCTCCAACGTTTGGGTGCGTGCGCACAACTTGCATTTCCAAAAGCAGTTGCTCACCACGCACTCGAGCATTTTCTGGTAGATTCTCCGCTTCGAGAATGGCGATATTCTCGAGGGCTACCGCACAAGCAACAGGGTGTCCAGAATACGTAAAACCGTGCATAAACATCCGATCGGGTTGAATCAGTTGCTCATAGATTGCATCAGTCACACCGACAGCACCAAGTGGAATGTAGCCGCTTGTAATACCCTTTGCTAGACAAATCATGTCTGGGGCATAGTCGTAGGTCTGGATACCAAACATCTTTCCACTGCGTCCAAATCCTGTAATCACTTCGTCGGCAATGAGTAAAATTTGGTGTTTGCTGCACACGCGCCGAATCATTTGCCAGTAACCGTCTGGAGCAGGACAAACCCCACCAGCACCTTGGGTGGGTTCACCCAAAAATGCAGCAATTGTATTTGCCCCTTCTCGAGCAATCGCTGCCTCGAGTTCGGATTCTAAATGTGCTATAAACGCTTCTGCAGGCAAATTATCGGGGTTTGAGCGGTACATATTAGGGCTGGTGACATGTAAAAACCCAGGAGCGGGTGGTCCAAAATCTTTCCAATATGCAGGAACCCCAGTGGCTGTTGTGGTCAATCCTCCAATACCATGATAGGCGTTTTGTCTCGAGATAATTTTTACTTTCTCGGCTTGACCTTGGATTGCCCAAAAATAGCGAGCAATTTTAATTGCTGTTTCATTGGACTCCGAGCCACCAGAAGTAAACTGAAAATGGTTGATGTTACCTGGCACAATCTGTGCTAACTTTGCAGCCAGCTCTATACTTGGCGGCGTTGCCAGCCCAAAAAAGTTTGGCGCAAATGCCAGGGTATTCATTTGTGTTTTTGCAGCCTCGGCAAGTACAGCGCGTCCATGCCCAACGTTAATATTCCACAGCCCCGCAAAGCCATCAATATAGCGTTTGCCAGTGCTATCCCACACATGGATGCCGTCGCCCTTTGTCAGTACCAGTGCACCTGTTTTGGCATGGCGGTGCAAATTGGTCACAGGGTGAAGGACGTGCGCGAGGTCAAGTGCTAAAAGCCGTTCGGTATCCCAGAGCATAGCTTGATGTTATACCAAGAGCATAGCTTGATGTTATATTTTCTGAGCACAACTGATGTGAAGCGTATTCGCTTGACCCCACAGCGAGCAAAAATACGGCTTCGCATCACAAAAAGGTTATACTCGAGTTTATGGAATGGATTGACTGGCGCGAACACGAAGCAAATATTCCACTCGAGCGATTGCCTGATTTCCACCGCGCTTTTTTGCGCTCGAGGGGGGTAGTAAACCCAGAGCAAATGATGTTGCGTCGTGTACAGCAAAGCGTGGAGCGTGAACTGAACACTTTGTGCCAAGCCGGGCTTGCCAAGAACGAAGAAGGTCATTTATGGGTGGCAAAATCTGTACTGGACGCAATTTCTATACCTGATTAATGCACCGGCGAAATACCACAAAAGCCCTGGAATTTTTGCTAGACTCCACAGCGATGTTGAAGAAGTCAACCCAGTCCGAAAGCATCATCAAGCGCAAGCCGCTCAAAAGTGGCATGACGGTCTTGGTTATTCCCGATAGTGGTGAGTCTACACGCTTGCGTTTTCGTTGGACATGGCTTGCTGCGGTAGCGTTATTGGGCTTGTGTATTGGCATTGGCGCAGTTGGAGCGCCACTGCTTTTGGCTGCGAGCATCCGCACCAGTGCGACTTTGTTTGCCGAAAAAACCAAGTTACAACTCGAGAAAGCCGACCTTGAAAGGCGCTTGGGTTTAGAGCAGGGTAAAGTAAAGAGCCTCACAACGCGCACCGAGAGTTTTGGTAAGCGTTTGCTCGATTTAGAAAATCGCCTTAGTGCTGTGGAGAATCGCGCTGGAGTCTCAAAACTCGAACGCACGAGCGGAAAACCAGGCGGCGGAGCAAGCAATCTGGAGCTACAAGACCCATTTAAGATGCTCGAGTCTTTTGAGGCGATCTTGTTGGTAGGCAACACGCGCTTGCAAAAATCTTTAGCCCCACTGGATCAGACGATGCGCCGTGAAGCCGCAGTACCTGCAGGTTTCCCGACAGCAGGGCGTATCACCTCGAGATTCGGGAGCCGAATCGGACCCAGAACGGGCAGGCCTGAGCTGCATACGGGTTGGGATATTGCCACAAACTTAGGTGCCCCTGTACGAGTCACCGCGCCAGGCGTGGTCGAGGTTGCTGGTTGGACTCAAATTGGTTATGGGCTGCATATCGTTGTTAATCATGGATATGGCTACAAAACCCTCTATGGGCATTTGTCACAAATTCGGGTTCGAGTGGGACAAGTTGTCTCGAGTAGCGACCTGATTGGCTTGGTTGGCAGCACAGGCAACTCTACAGGTCCACATTTGCACTATGAGGTACGCCTTGGCAATACGCCAATCAATCCGAGCAAATTTTTGCAGCGCATCCGCCCTCAATTCGATACACTTTTTGAAAGATAAAGAGGTCAAAATGCTTGGACGCAATAAAGAACAGCAAAAACCAATCGCCACAAATTCACAGGGTGCAGGCTATACCTATATCGAAAAGGGTACAAACATCAAAGGCGACCTTTCCTCGAGCGGTTCAGTGCGTGTGGATGGCAGCATTCATGGTAACCTTGGAATCAAAGGTAATCTCGAAATTTCTGCCGGCGCGAATGCCGAAGGCGAAAGTATCGAGTGTGACAACTTGGTACTGCACGGCTCTGTTAAAGCCAACGTTCATGCAAAAGGCAAAATTACCATCACTAAAACGGGCAAGCTGATTGGTGATGTGAAAGCCAGCGCACTCGACATTGAGGCAGGGGCTGTTTTTAGCGGACGTAGCGAAATGAATGCTGCCGCAGGTTCTGGTGCCCAGCCAAGCAGCGAGAGACCATCAACAGGACGCGGTTAAAGATAGAGCATAACGCTTTGATGTTCTGGTAGCAGTGCTAACTGCGCCAAAGCAAGTCCGGAGATGGGCGCATTCTCGAGGTGAATTGCACCGTCGGGAATCAGTTCTAAAAATGCCTCTCTGGAGCGTTTGGCGATTGGCACAATTGGTTTAAGATTTTCAAAAACAGCGCTATAGACGTTACCACGCAGGGCATTGACGCTTACTGCAACTAAGCCACTACGACTTGCCGCCATCGCTGCAAGGGTAGAAACACGAACTATAGGCACATCCCACGCTCGAGCTAAGCCCAAACCCAAACTTGCGGCAACCCGAACACCAGTGTAGGAACCCGGTCCAGCACCAATCGCCACCAAATCTGGCTTGCTTCTATCTTGCAAAAATGTTGCAAGGTAGCGCGTCGCAACCTCGGCATGGGCACGACCCAGCAAAACACGTTGTTCACCAGGATTTACTCCAAGCCAACCCAAAACTAAATGTTCTGTGCTGGTCTCGAGCGCAAGAACATTTTCAAACTTCCGAATTGTGTCGCTCATTTGAGTTGAATCTTAATTTTGTTGTATGGCAGCTTGAGACGGTCAGCTAAATCGGTGAGCATATCGCCCAGACTGCGGTTAAAAGTGTCCACCAATGGCGGTGGGTTTGGATCGGTAAGCAGCGTGAGAACAACTCGGTTTTTCTTATCATTTTCTTTGATTTCATCTGCACGAAAATAAGTCTGTGCGCTTTGTCCAGCGACTTTAATCCACAAAGCACTGATAGAAGTGCTACTCGTGTTGTAAGCGCGAAAGATAAAGCCATGATTCGCAGCCTTCTCGCGCATTGAAATAGTCATTTGGGTAAAGGTGTCCAGTGAATCTACACCCTCCAAGGTGATTGTGGCGTAGACACTAACATAACTTGGTATTTCCGAAACCACCCGTTCGGATGGGGCGCAGGCAACAAACAACAAAGCTAACATTGCAAAAAAGACTTTCATTGCCGCATCAAACACCAAAATTACATGAGAAAACTTGAATCTAGGCTAGACTGAGGTATGGTCATTTACGAAGAACGTTTTGCTGCAAACAAAAGCGAATGGTTCACGGGTGAAAC
>JBKBVO010000144.1:0-6419 GCA_046289535.1 Deinococcales bacterium
ACCAACAGCACAGGCTTAACGATGATCAATTTTGGTATTGGCAGCGCTAATGCCGCCACAATCATGGACTTGCTGAGTGCCACCATGCCTAAAGGCGTGCTGTTTTTGGGCAAATGTGGCGGTTTAAAGCATAGCACCGAAATTGGCAATTTTATTTTGCCCATCGCAGCAATTCGCGGCGAAGGAACCTCAAATGATTATTTTCCTCCAGAAGTACCAGCCCTGCCGAGCTTTAAGCTGCACAAATTCGTTTCAGATAAAATCGTGGCTCGTGGTCTCGAGTACCGCACAGGGGTGATTTACACCACCAACCGCCGCGTTTGGGAGCACGACCAGACCTTCCTGATGCGCCTTAAGCGCTTGACTTGTATTGGCATAGATATGGAGACCGCAACCCTTTTTATTGTTGGGCATCACAACGAAATTGCACGCGGGGCGCTGCTTTTGGTTTCCGATGTACCAATCACTCCAGACGGAGTCAAGACCGACGCTTCAGACAAAGAAGTGACACGCAAATGGGTGGATCTACACTTGGATATCGGCATCGAAGCCATGACCGAAATTGGCGTGCGTGGCGAGCAAATTAAGCACTTTACTTACTAGTTCTCAAAAAGCGCCATGCCGATGGCAGCAACACAATCACCAATGCTGCTTTAATTGCATCGCCGAGCAAAAACGGATACAAACCCGCACCGAGTAAACGCTCGAGTTTGCCACCTAGGCTTGGCAGGGCAATCGAAAGCCACAACAGCCCAGGAATATAAATCAGCATTGTGCCAATCAGCATTGCCAGCGCGGTTTGCCAAGGGCTTTGTGTCCAGCCTCGGTCTGCCAATGCACCAAGCACCACTCCAGCCAACACAAAGCCAAAAAGATACCCTGCGGTTGCACCTGTTAAAACCGATAAGCCACCAGAAGTCCCTGCCAGCACGGGCAAACCCAGTGCTGCCTCGAGTAAATATAGACCAATTGCCAAACCGCCCAAACGTGCCCCGAGGGTCAGTGCCACCAAGAACACCCCCAAGGTTTGACCTGTGATTGGCACGGGTTGCAATGGAATCCTGAGTTGGGCAAGAGCAGCGATAAGTAAGCTAGCAAACGCTACAACAAGCACTTGGTCAGCAATGCTTTTGATCGAAACAATACGGTAAATCAGCGGAGTAGCAAATGTTTGAGTCATTGCTACTTGGTTGTACCATATTTTGATCAGCCTGAGCTTTGATTGGGTTAAGACAGCCCATTGCAGACGCACGTGAAGCTAGTAAACAAGCCCTACGACAAGAACTTGCCAAGCGAGGCGTAGAAACTTTTTTAGCCACCGAGTACATGCAATTCTCTCGAGCCGAAGCCCTGAGAGAATTGCTTAAAGCCAAGTAATATTAAAGCGCGTTTGGATGTCATCTATAGTGTTACCCAAAATCGGCTACTCGAGGCTGCCTTTTAGGTTGCAAAACTTTTATGGCTCGAGCCTCACGGCGCGACTGCAACAACACACAAACCACACCGCAAGCAACCACAAACCACAAAAATAGATGTGGTAGCCCCACGACCAAAAGCAGCCCTAAAACCAAGAGTTGGGTGCTTAACTCGAGATTCGCCAGCACAAGCAGGCTATCGGCTTCGTAATACGCCAATCTGGCTTTGGCTTGGGTGGTTGGGTTAGGATTTTTAGCGTACAGCGCTGCAAAACGCGCTTCGCAAAAACGGCGAATCAGGTTGTCTTGTGGCAAAAAAACCGTTTTATAAAATTGCTCAAGCAACCCAAGGATTTTTTGGTTTTCTTTGGAGGTGTCTGGGGCAGGACGAAAATATTCTTCGCGCTCGAGCCGGTAAAGGTATTCCCAGTTAAAATCTAAACTGAGCATCAGTGTAAAAATCACAAAGGACAGTGTTGCTAAAAACCATTGTCCAGTCAGCGCTCCAAGCCCAGCAAACAGCGCCAAATTGACCACAAAATCGCCTTCGGTATCGGCGTAGCGCCCAATTTCACTGACCATGCCACTTGCCCTTGCCAATTGCCCATCGGCGTTGTCGAGGACGGTTTTGATTTGAATCAGCACTGCCGCCCAGATGAGTTGGTTTTGGGCAATGAAAAACCCAGCCACCACGCCCAGCACAGTATGAAAAATCACTAGATTGGTAGGAGCAACTTTGAGGGGAAGCAACAACAACACCACAAAATGTGCCAAGCGCCGAAAACCATACTCAGAGACATATTCAACGCGCGGGCGTGGTTTAAGCGACTTCTCGAACGTGCTTTGTGACATTCGGGAATCCTACTCTCGAAACCAAAAGAATATTGATGGTTAGGGTACAGACCGCAAATAATTTGGAGGCACAAAATGCTAAACTGCCGAACATGAAACAATTCCTTGCTTTGATCGCCCTTTGCTCGAGTTTGCTTTTTGTGAGCACAAGTGGCGCACAAAATACACAAAACACCCCACTCGAGATGCAAGTTGCCACTCAATGGTACACACTGATGCTCGATTTAACACGTCACACCGCAACCTACTCGCCACCTGTTGCAGCGCGTTCTTTTGCCTATTTGGGCTTGGCACAGTACGAAATTGTAGCCGGGCAAAGTAAAACCCTGCGCTCAATGGCAGGTCAATTGAATAATTTTACGGGTGTTGCCAAAGCACCAAATACAATCAACACAGCTGCTGCGCTGCATGGCGCACTCTCGAGTGGTATAGAGGCACTGTATGGCAATACAGGTCCTGTAGGGCAACGGGTATTTACCGCCTTCAAAAATCGCCTCTCGAGTGAATTACAAAAAGCTGTTCCCACCGCAATACTCGAGCCAAGCTTCAAATACGGACAAATTGTAATGCAGCAAATTCTCGACTACGCCAACACCGACGGTGGCGCAAATATCAGCAACTTGGGTTTCCCTTTAACATATCCTCAAGCCAGCAAACCACAAGATTGGATTCCCACCACAGCTTTGGGAACACAGCAGACTCCACTACTGCCTGACTGGGGCAAGAACCGCCCTCTGGTGATGAAAACGGGTAATGCTTGTCCTCTGCCTGCGCCGCCAGTGTACTCGAGCGAAAAAGGCTCGGCGTTTTATAACGAAGCCCTCGAGGTTTACACCACCACCAAGACCTTGACCCCAGAACAGCGTAAAATTGCACATTTCTGGTCGGACGACCCGATGCTTTCGGTTACGCCGCCTGGACATTGGGTCAGCATTGCGCTGAATCTGGCACTCGAGAAAAACCTAACCCTAACACAATTTGCCGAACTACAAGTGCGCCTTGGCTTGGCGGTCAATGACGCTTTTATTGGTTGTTGGCACACCAAATACGAATACAACTTGCTGCGTCCAATCACATATATTCACCGCCATATAGACCCAACTTGGGAAGCAGTGATATTCATTCCGCCTTTCCCCGAATACCCCAGTGGACACAGCACCCAAAGCGCAGCAGCAGCCAGTGTTTTGACGGCCTTTTTTGGTGAAAACTACGCTTTTACAGATCGTACAGGCATGGCAGATGGACATACACCACGTTCTTTTGGTTCTTTTGCTGCTGCTGCTGCTGAAGCGAGTATCTCGAGACTTTACGGTGGGGTTCACTTCCGCAGCGCGATCGTGCGCGGATACGAGCAGGGAAGCTGTATTGGTGCAAAAATCAATGCTTTGCTGTACAAAAAGTAATCTATAGCACCGCACTCATGCCACCATCGAAATTAATTGCACAACCCGAAATATAGGCGGCTCTGGGGCTAATCAAAAAAGCGACAAAATCGCCAAATTCGCCGGCTTTACCCACTCGAGCCAGTGGAATTTGATGCTCTTTGGGCAGTTGAGCGTAGAGGCTTTCAACACTTTGGTTATTTTGTGCAGCACGACGCACCCATTGGTCGGACTCGACCAAACCAATCAGCACACCATTGACACGGATATTGTCTTTTCCAAGGTCTTTGCTTTGGGCTTTGGTTAAAGCCATACCCGCTGCCCTCGAGACAGTACTGGGCATACTGCCTGCAGCAGGAGTTTTGCCGCCAATCGCGAGCACATGCACAATACTGCCACCGCCTACCGCGCGCATATACGGTATGGCGAGTTTAGACAGACGCACCGCCGCAAAAAATTTCATATTCAGGTCTTCTTGCCATTCTTCGTCAGTAATTTGCTCGAATGGTTTTGCAGCTGCCCGACCTGCATTGTTAATAATCGCATCTATGCGACCAAAGCGTTGCATGGTTTGGGCTACTAGATTCTCGAGGTGTGTAGGGTTGGTGACATCGGTTTGCACTGCCAATGCTTGCCCACCAATTTGAGCGGCAGTCTGTGTGAGTTTCTCGAGTCCACGCGCTGCAATCACCACATTTGCGCCTTCTCTGGCACAAGCCAGCGCTGTTGCTGCGCCTAAACCATCGCTGCCGCCCGTGATAATCACGACCTTACCAGTCAATCCCAAATCCATGGCTATAGACTAACACCCTGCCCTGTTGTTCTGCTCATGGATTTGCGGTATCGTTGCCGCGTATGTCTCAACCCAACCAACCCAATCCGTTAAAATCCTTGCAACAAGGCACGATGATGGCAATGGCAACCGACATGAACAATGCCAAAGCCGTGGCTGCGGGCTTATTGCCTTGCTTTGGTTTTGAAATCACTGCTGCCGAAGAGCAATTTCAGGTCAATGTTGCCGAGTTAAACACAGGTCATGATATTCGTTTGGCACGCGAAGTTGCTGCAGGAATCCAAGAAGCCATGCGTCAGCTTGTCGAAAAAATAGACGGACACCTAGCACAGCAAAGCCAGAATTCGGCAAACTGAGTTTTTGGGTGTCTCGAGCCGCGGCTTTTTGTAATTCTGCTAATTCAGATTGTCCTGCCACTGCACAAGCGGCACACGAGGCAGCCCGTTTTGATGCAAACCACGATTGGGCGCGGTTGTGTCTAAGCCCTGTACTACACGCACAGCACGCTCGAGCATGATGTCGCGGGCGCTGTTTTCGAGGGCATCGAGGTCTTCGGGTTGGGCGATGTCGGGCGTGACTCGAGAAGCCAATGGATTGCGGTCTAGGTCGAGTGTGCGCATGGTAGTAATCGTTAAGCCACTGCCATCTTGTAACGGAAAACTGAGCGTACCTGTGTTTAAGATCCCGTAGGTTGGTTCGCCAATGATTGTGCTGCGCTTGGCACTTTGTAAAAGCGCGGGGGTAACTTCGGCACAACTAGCACTTTGTTTGTCTACAAGCACCGCTACATTGCCAGCAAAACTGGCGCTTTCCGAAACCCCGACGCGAATACCTGTACTGCTCGTGACCCGTCCAGATTCGTAAATATACTGCTCTTGGCTGTCTTTGGTGGCAAAAGTCACACCTGTGCGTCCCATAAAAATCCCCGCCACACTGATGCACTCGGTGGCTCTACCGCCTGCATTGCTCCGCAAATCCAGCACAATCGACTTTGCGCCATTTTTGATTGCCTGATTGACCAACTTATGGGCAATATCAGCAGTTTGCGGTGGCAGATAGTCTGGAATGCGTAGAATTGCCACACTCGAGGGAACACCTGCCCAAGTTTTCAGGCTTGGCAAGGATGGAACAGTAGCCAACCTGCCCGTAACTTTGACATCGCGCTCTTTTCCTGCACGGCGAATGTTCAGGGTAAATTCTCGTCCCGAACGCACCTGTTCGCGCAGTGCAAGGTTGCTTTCGCTATCGCCTTTGGGTAGGGCTTGCCCATTTAAACCAATAATGAGATCGCCCCGACCCAGCCCTGCTGCTTCGGCAACAAGCCCGGGCATACTTTCGATAATCAGGCGCGAATTGCTGCTGGGGCGGTAAATACTACGAATACCCAGCACCGGAAAACTACCGCCCTGTCCAGAACGAATGCGCTGCGATTCGGCGTATTGTGCAGGTGTCTCGAGAAAACTATGTGGGTCGCCAAGTTGATCAAGCATTTGGTCTATCGTTTGCTGTGCTGCCTCTGGGGGGCAAGGGCTAAGATTCGCACAGGCGCGTTCTAATGCCGCTTTTCCCGAGGCGATGACCGTGGGCAACTTAGGTAACTCAAAACCGTAATAACGTCCTTGAAGTAGTGTAACAGCTTGTGTAAACACAGAATCTGCACTTGGGGATCGCGACGAAGTGCCAGGAGCGCAAGCAGCAAGTGCCAATAAACCCAAAACAGCGAATTTCCTCATAGAAGGTAGTTTATCACGAACCTTTTTAGACGGCGCAGCCCCCTATTTAGTCCGCGTTTTTTTAGACAGGAAAGGCTTAAACGTTCAAATAATTCAAGCCCTGCCTGGCTTGGGCTGCACACTAGGTGATACAAAAGCTGGCTCGAGACTTGGTTTTTCGCTTGGTTCTTCTGGCAAAATCCCACCATCAAAGACGGTGATAAATTCTTCGCCTGTTAATGTTTCGCGTTCGAGCAGCACAGCC
>JBKBVO010000145.1:0-6311 GCA_046289535.1 Deinococcales bacterium
GTTTCGGATGTACCAGCAAATTGTACAGGCAGGTCAAGAATCATAAGCATCTTTCATACTCGCTCACACTCAGAATTGCGAGTTGTTTGAGTGAACAAACACTACTGCACCGAAATCCGAATTTTATTGCCATCGCCTGTGGCAATATCTACCAAGTTACCTTCGGGTAGGTCAGAGCGCAGCATTTCTTGCAGGGTTTCAGGGTCTAGTCCTTGTTCGTTCATGGCTTTTTGGGCATCTTTGGGAATCAGTTTGAGGGCAAAATTGGCTAAACCCACAGGGATATTCACACGCACATTATCGCCACCGCTCGAGGCAACTTCTATTTTGATCAGTCGTGTAGCACCAGTAGGCTTGGCAGCACCAAAGCGGCTGCTCCAATCGCCTGACCGGTTCCCACTCCATTTACTGCTCGGCACACCTGCTCGAGCCAATGCCTCCTCGACAATGCGCCCCACATCTCTGCCATTGATTTTGACCCCTGTGCGGAAAGTGGTGCGCTTTTCTTCTTCGTCCTCGCCAGCCTCGAGCACTTGGGCAAGCGCCTCGGCGCTCATGCCCTCATCCATCATCGCAAAAAGGTGCTCCCACGTGGATTCAGGAAGTTTTTTTAAGCCAGCAGACAGGGCTTGTAGCAGCTTGACTGCGTCTTCTTTGGAAATTTTGCCTTCTTTGGCAAGTTGTAAAACACGTTCGATTTCGCTCATGGCGGGTTTCCTTTCTCATTGGTTGGTTCCATCAATGGCGATAATATCTAAGTCGCCAGCTGTTAGGCTGCATTGCAATTTAGCTCGAGCTGCACCCAAGCGCCCTTCTAAGCTGCCACCTGTGAGTCTTTTTTCGGTTTGGGTCAAAATAAAACCCTTGGCACTTACATCGCCTGCGGTTACGCTGGCGGTTAATGCCACACTCGAGCCAGACAAAAGCTGCACTTTGACATCGCCTGCCAGGGCTTTGACACTGGATTCACCGCCGTCAAGCTTGGTTTTAACTTTAATATCGCCCGCTTTTGCATTGACTATAAAACGGCTTGCTCCCTCTAGGGTTAAGTCGCCCGCGCTCAAATCAACCTCTATAAAACCTTGAACATTTAGAACGTCCAAGTCGCCCGCAAGCAGCCGCACCTCGAGATTTTCCAAGTCCTCGGGCACGCGCACCTCGAGTTGTACAGGCAGCGCCCGACCAATGGTTTTAATCACGGTATTGAGCCAACCGATTTCGGTAGGATCATCGAGATTGCCATGCGCCACAATTCGCGCTCTGCCATTTTTATGGCTGGTCTCGAGTGTACCGTTTTTGACTTCGGCTTCGATTTGCTTTAGACCTGCCACGCCGCGCACAGTGACATCACCCGAGTTGGCACTGATTTCGAGTCTCGAGAAATCACCAGTGAGCACTGCGTTACCGCTACTTGCTGTGGCGTTACCCAAGTTTGGCTTGATGACCTTGTCCTCGACTACGGGCGGTGGGGATGGAATAACGACTTTGGGCGGTGAGGGTGGGGTCACAGGCTGTGGGGGAAGCGGCGGAGTGACTGGCTGTACTTGTGGGGGCGGGACAACAGGCACGCTGCCTGTCAGCGCTTCGGAGGTGGTTTCGCCCTGTGGCTCGAGCGCACGCAGCAACTTATTGGCTTCTTCTGGGGTGATCTTGCCTTGACGCAGCAAGTTTTCGATACGTTGACGAAATGGATCCATGAAATCATTCTCCTTGGGATTCAAATTATAAATTATTTTTTATATTTTATCAATTTTAATTTTATATTTAGCTTTTGAAGCCGGATTCCAATACCCTGATTCGTGAAAGTCACTATATACTGGAGGTGTGTTTGACCCCGATAGCTTCCACCAAGCGTATCTGAGGCTATGTCGTCAATCGTTTTGGGCTGGATTCGCACCACTCGAGATTCCTGTGCTGGTTTGGGATGGAACACGCACCTATTGTTTTTTGCACCCGAACCCCCCTGCACCTTTTGAACCCGAATGGGATTGGTTTGTTGCCGAAGGTCGTGTGGAGATGGTGGTTGGTAACACCACTGGCACGCTTGAAATCATGCCTGTGGCGATGGTGCTAGCCGACAACATGGATACCAAAAGCACCACTTTTGTGGCATTGCACGAAGCCTTTCATGCGCATCAGCAAATGTTCTACCCTCGTTGGGGAGCCAATGAGTTGGATTTTTTGAGCTACCCTATGCTTGATGCAGATACCCTCGCACTGCGCCGACTCGAAACACGCTTACTTGCCAAAGCGCTCGAGACTTGGGATTTGGGTTGGGTTAAAGCCGCTTTTAAGGCAAGAACCTCGCGCTTTAAGCGACTCGAGAAGAAGCATCAAGACCTCGAACGCGAGTGGGAACGCTATGAGGGGAGCGCTCTCTTTGTCGAAGCGCGTGCCCGTGGGCAACGCCTTGAATTACCGCTCGAGGATTTTCCTGCCGATGCTCTGCGGCAACGCGCATACTTAACAGGGCGGGCATGGCTCGAACTTCTGGTGCGTTTTGCACCACAAAGCCTGCCACAACTGCAAAACGAATACATAGACGTGCTCTTAAAACAATCCGCAAAATCTGCTCAAGAGCGTCCTATTACCTTTGGTGTGCTTGAACTCGAGCGTGGACGCGCCCAACTCGAAATCGAAGCACTCAAACTCGAGCGCGATAGATTGCGCCGTGAGTTTTTTGAATCGAGTAGCTTTTTGGTAGAAATCCGCAGCCAAACCGCACTCAACCCGCAAGGTTTTGACCCAATGAACCTCAAGGTTCTCGAGAACGGCGAACTGTTGCACCAACGTTTTTTGCGCCTTGGCGACAAACGCGGCTCGTTTGAAGTTCTAGGTGTACCCACCCTGACCTTTGGCGAACCACATCCAATGCAAATTAAAACCACTTACATCAAATTGCCAAGTGCACCTGGTGCAAGCCGTATGGGCAAGGTTGTGTTACAGCACCAAAACCTCAAACTCGAGTTCGAGTCAGCCAGGCTCGAGTTGCTGGATAAGGCGATGCGCGTAACGATTGCTTAACCCAACTCCACCACACTGGTATCGGATAAGACCAAACGGTGTACACGCGGCACTTTGGCATTGCCGCGCACGCTGGCTTTGCGCCCAATCAAGCATTCCTGCAAACGCACAGGTAGGTCTTCAAGCTTAGCTTCGTCTTGAATCACGCTAAACTCGAGTTCTACCCCTTTTAGGCTGGCGCTTTGTCCAATGCTGGTAAACGGTCCAACATAGACATTCTCGAGCCAGGCTCCTGCCCCAATCAGCGCAGGTCCAATAATTGTCGAGTTCTTGACTACGGCTCCGGATTCGATGCGCACCCGCCCAACCAACCTCGAGTTCTCGACTTGTCCTTTGGATACAGGTTCAATACGCTCCAAAAGCAAGCGGTTGGCATCGAGCAGGTCATTGTGCCTACCGGTATCTTTCCACCAACCTCGCACCTCGATTCCGCGCACATTACCAATTTTCATCAAGCCAGAAATCGCATCGGTGATTTCGTACTCACCCCGCGCTGAAGGGGAAAGGCTGTCTATAACATCTAAAATTTTATTCTTAAAGCAGTACACACCCGCAACAGCAAGATTAGAGGGTGGATTTTGGGGTTTCTCGAGGATTTTTTGCACCCTACCCGAGCCATCTAGCACCGCTACCCCAAATTCTTTAGGGTTGGGGACTTGAATCAAGGCAATCACAGCATCGGTATCGGGTTGCCTAAAAGCATCTACATAGCTCTTGATACCCTCTTCAAAGAGGTTATCCGATAAATACAAACAAAAATCATCGCCCAAAAGCCACTCAGCAGCTTGCTTCACGGCATGGGCAATGCCAAGCTGCTCTTTTTGGGTAATATAGGAAATGCTCACACCCTCGACTTCGAGTCCTTCTTTCTCGAGTGCAGCACGCACAAAATCTGAAACAATAATTCCCACATCAACAATCCCAGCTTCGCGCAAATCTTCAATCGCGTATTGGATAATCGGTTTATTGGCGACACTCAAAAGCGGTTTGGGCAGGGTATAGGTCAGCGGACGCAAACGAGTACCAAGACCAGCAGCAGGAATTAAACCTTTCATGATAGGGTAGTTTAACACTAACGCGATGCCAACAGTCTGCTCCAAAGTTCGGGCACACTCGAGTAACCACGCAAAATACTTTGATACACGCTTGTATGTCCCAGTAGCAAATCTTGGTGCAGTCTGTCCGCAGCACGCTCGAGGTCATCTTGGAGCAAAGCAATCAGGGTTGTGCTGCGGTTGCCTGCCTGCACCCAACGCGGCTGCCCAAAACGCAACCACGCCACAGGTTTCTCGAGTTTGCCGTACTCGATTCGAATTGCAAGCGGACAGACCAAAACCTTTTGGTGTCTTGCCGCCATTGTAGCAAGGGTTGCTATGCCAGATTCGTAGGGCAATGGGCGCTGATGCGGGCTACCAATCTCCCCACTGGGAAAGACCAGCACTGCTCTGGGCTTCGAGTTTTGCAGTTCTTGTGCCGCATAACGCAGGCTCTCAAGCGCACCACGCGCACTGCCGCGCTCTAAGCCAAAGGCACCTGCGTAGCGCAAAAAACTAAATTTTTTAAGGTTTTGGGCAAGCATCATCACACGGTACTCGAGGTTTAAAAAGCGAGCCGCCTCGAGTGCCAGGTACCCATCCCAAAACGAGACATGGGTGGCATGCCAAAGCATCGGGGTTTGGCTTGGCATGCCGTCTGGCAATGCCAACATCACTTGTGAAAAATGCCCCTGTAGGCTATTTCTGATGTAAAAACGCCAGAAGCCTGAAAGGAGTGGGTGGTTTGCAGCTTTAATCACAAATACCTTTCTGAGTGCAAACTAGCTCTCTGCCCAAGATGATTTGACTCGCTGTAGAAGAAACATGCATAATGGATTGTAGATGAAGAAGAGACTCTTTGCATTTGCGCTCATAGCTGGCTTGCTGGGGGCGGCATACAGCACGGTGCAGTTTATCCCCACGCCCTGGGGCGATCACGGTTTGCGTGTGGATGCAGACCCCCAAATTAAAGGGAATAGCTTGTTTCGTATAGTCAAGGATGGCGTGACAAAGCGCTCGATTTCTGCACGCGATATTGAAGCCTATTTGGTTGAATTGACGGGACAAGGCGCGAGCGAACTCTGGGTACGCGCCAAGCACTCGGGCAATGCTTGGACAGACTACTTCTTTACGCTCGAAGGTGGCTTGCGCAACATTGGTATGATTGATGGCAAAGGCAGTGGTGTTACCCAAATCGAAGACCTCGACAACGATGGCAAAGCCGAAATCGCGATGTTCGGTACACCGCTGTCTTTTTTGGTTGGTTTGGACAATAGCCGCTCACCGTTTTTGACCAATGTGTTGACTTGGGATGGCTTGCGAATTGCTGATTCAACTGCCCAATACCCCAAACGCATTCGCACCACCATTTTGTTTCACTATTACGATTACCTGCGTGCGGTTGAACAAAACGATATGGGTGGTCAAAAATCAGGTGCTCTGGGCTACTATGCGAACAGCCTACAAATCGGCGAAGGGCGTATTGCCAAAGCGTGGTTGATGAACAATGTGCCAAGCAAAGACATGCGCCGCTGGCTACTTGATAACGAGTCGCGCATGGTCAACACTTTTTACACCTATCCGGGTTGCCGCATTGCCGTCACCCAGACACGCAACTTGCCTGTCAACTATCCAAGTTGCGCGAAGTAATGCAGCAAAATTACTCGGCTGGCTGCTCGAGTACCAACAAGCCTGCACTCCTCGACAGCTTCAGATAGTTCCAGACGGTGCGAAATCACCGCACTTGGTTTGGTTGCACAAAGGCTAGTGTTGCATCTGTCATACCCTCGAGAACGCTTTGCACGGCTTGGAGTTCTTGAGGTAGCGTTTATGTGGCGTGAGTTTCTCCTTTCTGACATTGCGTTGTAGAACGCCTGCTAGGTGGTCTCACTCTTAAGGGTCACTCCACGATTCCAAACAGGCTCTAGATGGCAATCTCGAAGCCAATCGAAGCAATTTTCGCGCCCATCAGTATGCAGTAGTATACAGAGGTGAATGTTGCCATTGTCGGAGCAGGCGGAATTGCAGGAACTCATTATTCGGGTTACAAGAAAGCGGGCGCAACGGTACTTGGTTTTGTTGAACCCCACCCAGAAACCCGCGCCAAACGCGAAATCGAATGGGCGGTGCCCGGCTATGAAGCCTTAAGCAAACTGCTCGAGCAGCACACCCCTCAAGCGGTTTCGGTCTGTACCCCAAATGCTTTTCATTTGCCTTTGACTCTCGAGGCAATCAGCGCTGGAATCCATGTGC
>JBKBVO010000146.1:0-6303 GCA_046289535.1 Deinococcales bacterium
GTGGCACATAGGCAACGCCTTGGCGTGCACGTTCATAGGCTGGGAGTTGCGAAAAAAACATCTCCTGCCCAAAGCGAATTCTGCCCGATGAAATTGCATGCAAGCCAACGATGGTTCTGAGCAGCGTGGTTTTCCCTACGCCATTGCGTCCAAGTAACGCCGCCGCACCACCTGGCTCGAGATGCAAATTGATATCCCACAATACTTGGGATTTACCATAACTAGCGTTGATTGCTTTAAGCTCGAGCATGAGGTTCAGGTTCTCCTTTAGCACGTCCAAGATAAATTTCAACGACTTTGGGGTTCTCTCGAATCTCTTCGATACTGCCTTCGGCAAATAGTTGCCCCTGATGCAACACACTGACAGGTGCTTGTAGTAGTTCGACAAAGTGCATATCGTGGTCAATCACCAAAATCGTGTGCTGACCACTGAGTTTTTGAATCAGCTCGGCGGTTTTTGCTGTTTCTTGGGCGGTCATACCCGCCGTAGGTTCGTCTAAAAGCAGGAGTTCTGGGTTCGCGGCAACCACCATCCCAATCTCGAGCCACTGTTTTTCGCCGTGTGCAAGTTGTCCAGCTAAAATAGTGCCGCGTTCCACCAAACCAATCAGACTTAAGAGTTCTTGAATGCGTTGTTGTTCTGTGGTTTCGAGTTGTGGCTTTAGGTTGGAATACCATTTTTTGTTTTTGCGAACAGCAACCGCCAAATTATCTATTACACTTAAATTCTCGAGTACACCTGGAGTTTGAAACTTACGGCAGATGCCCAAGTTGGCAATTTCGTGTTCACTTTTGCGGACTATATCTATGCCCTTAAAAAGAATTTGCCCAGATACGGGTCTGACTTTGCCAATCACTGCGTCGCACATCGTACTTTTACCTGCACCGTTGGGACCAATCAAAACACGAATCGTACCCTTTTGAATACTTAGACTTAAGTTCTCAATAGCTTTAAAGCCGTCAAAACTGACCGTAATCTGCTCTAAGCACAGCAGCGTTTCAGACATCGGCTCTCACCTCTGTATGCTCTGGCGAAGTGGGTTTTTGTGCTGGCTTTTTACCCAACTCGATACCTAAAATGGGGCGTAAGATCCCAGCCAAACCCTTTGGCATCACCAGCACCACCAAAACAAAAACCGCACCCATGATGTACAACCAAGCATCGGGGTAAGCACTCGAGACACGGTCTCTTAAAAAGTTCCCCATGACAATGCCAAGAATTGCACCACCCAAGCTATCGCGCCCGCCCAAAGCCACCCAAACCACCATTTCAATACTGGGGATAACGCCAATCATCGCTGGGCTGATGGTGCCAACATGTACTGCAAAAAGTGCTCCAGAAATACCTGCTAAAGCACCTCCAATCGCAAAAATCAGGATTTTGTATGCGCTTGGGTCATACCCCAAAAAGCGCACCCGATTTTCACCATCTCGGATTGCAATCAAGAGTTTGCCAACATGGGTATTCATCAGCCATTTGCAAAACCCATAAACAAGCACCACAACGCCTAAAGTAAACCAATAATACCCTTGAATAAATCCTGTGCCTTTTAGTTCAATACCCATAAAGGTTTTATAATCGGTAATACCGTTGGTACCACTGGTCACACCCTGAGAACCAATCAGTAATGTTGCAAACGCCAAAACCAAAGCCTGAGTAATCAAGGACACAAATACGCCAGTAATACGGCGGCGAAACATAAAGTAACCAATGCAAGCAGCCGCCAAAGTTGGCAGCAAGATCACCATCAGTAATGCAAAAATCGGACTCTGAAAAGGCTGCCACCACCAAGGTAAGCTCTCGACTCCGTTATAAACCATAAAATCAGGCAGTTCGCCCTGCGCTGTACCAACCAGTTTAAGGTGCATCGCCAGTGCGTAGCCACCTAGCCCAAAAAACAAACCCTGCCCCAGACTCAGGATGCCTGTATAGCCCCAAACCAAACTGATACCCATACCAACCACTGCCAACGCCAAAAACTTTCCAATCAGCAATAGGTTATAGCCATCAAGCCAAAATGGTGCAGCGATGCAAGCCAACAACACCAAAGGAAGCACAATAGTACGCAATTGCATGCCTCAGCCCTCCTCGAGTGCCCTCGAGCGAACACTGATAAAACCTCGAGGACGAATTTGCAAGAATGCCACCACCAAAACCAAAACAATCACCTTGGCAAGGCTGTTGCTGGTAAGGGTTTCGGTAGCAGCCGATAAAAAACCAAGGGTCAAAGCCGAAAGCGCTGTACCCAAAATCGAGCCAACTCCACCGACAATCACCACCAAAAAAGCATTCACAATATAGCTTGCCCCAACGGTGGGGTTGACCGGAGATAAAATCGCCAAGCCTGCTCCAGCAATGCCAGCGATACCACTGCCTAAAGCAAAAACCAGCATATCTGTCTGGCGTGTATTGACCCCAAGGGTTTGTGCCACTTCGCGGCTTTGGTTAACTGCCCGCACCTGCATGCCAAATTTGGTTTTGCCAAGCAGCCACCACATTAACAGTAAAACCAGCAAGGATAATCCAAATACAAAAATACGGCTATACGGAATGACTAAACCATCAAATGCACCACCAGAAATATTAATTGCTCCAGCCAGCCAATTTGGGGCACTTACGGGAACGCCAGTAGGACCAAAAATCTGCCTTCCAGCTTGTTGCAAAATCAAACTGATACCCCAAGTCGCCAACAAGGTATCAAGCGGTCTACCATATAAACGGCGAATCACCGTCAGCTCGAGCAGCGCTCCAAGTAGGGCAGTACCTAAAAAAGATAAAGGAATCGCAATTAAAATATAAGCTTCGCCCTTAAACCAAGTGCTACACAAATATGTGATGTAGCCTGCAACCATCAACATTTCACCATGTGCCATGTTGATCACGCGCATCAGTCCAAAACTGAGCGACAAACCTAGCGCTGCCAGCAGTAAAATAGAAGCAATAGAAAATCCATTCAAAAATTGATCGGCAATAAACGGTAAATTCACCTGCGCCTCTTTTCATTTTTATTTATACCCCTGCGCTTAAAGCGCAGGGGGAACATGGTCTAAAATGTCTCGAGGGGTTTTAAGGGCACTTTTTGCCGGGGAAAGTCAGGGTGTCGTAGGGTTGTGGTTGAACAATCGCTTTAGATTGCCAAACAATCTTAAACTGACCACCCTCGCCGCTTTCACCAATAAAGACGCGTTGCGACAAGGAACCGTTGGCTTGAATGGCAACTGGTCCGAGTGGGCTGTCTTTTAGGCTAATCCCAGTAATGGCTTTACGCACAGCAACAGGCTCGAGGCTCTTGGCTTTTTCGGCAGCCGCTTTCCAGAGGTAAACATTGATGTAAGCGTGCGCCATTGGGTCGGTGATGACCTTATCTTCGCCAAATTTCTTTTTATAAGCCGCAACAAACTTTTTATTGGCTGCACCTTCAAGGCTCTGGAAGTAATTCCAAGCCGCGAGTTGTCCCTCGAGCAATTCTGTACCAATGGCTTGAGCTTCTTGTTCAGCAATTGAGAAGCTGATGATTGGCAGTTTTTTGGCATCATATCCAGCCGCTTTATATTGCTTAAAGAAAGCAACGTTGCTGTCTCCGTTAAGGGTGTTGATGATGATATCTGGTGCGGCGGCTTTGATTTTAGAGATAATCGAAGCAAATTCGGTGCCACCAAGTGCCATGTATTCCTCACCCGAGAGTGTGGCTTTTTTGGCAGCAATGTGCTTTTTAAGAATCAGGTTGGCAGTGCGAGGGTAAACATAATCGCTACCCAAGAGGAAAATCTTTTTGTAGCCTTTCTCGAGTGCATAAGTCAGGGCTGGAAGTGCTTGTTGATTTGGTTGTGCACCTGTGTAAATAATGTTCGGGCTGCACTCGTTACCCTCAAATTGCACAGGATAAAAGAGCAAGCTCTTGTATTTTTCAAAAACAGGCAGCAAGCTCTTGCGGCTGGCGCTGGTCCAAGCACCAAAAACCGTGACAACTTTGTCTTGCTGAATCAGTTTTTCGGCTTTTTGCGCGAAGGTGGGCCAGTCAGATGCGCCATCTTCTTTAATGCCTACAATTTTTTTGCCCAACACACCACCAGCCGCATTGATTTCTTCAATAGCAAGTTCGCTGGCGTTGGCAACAGTAATTTCCGAGATTGCCATCGTACCTGTGAGTGAGTGCAAGATACCAACCTTAACGGTGTTGTCTTGTGCCAGTGTTTGCAGTCCGACCACACCCAACGAGGCTGCGCCTCCTGCCAAACCGAATGCCAATGCCAACTTCTTGAAATGCTTCATACTTACCTCCGTAGAATAGCGATGAAAACAGTTTGCAAAATGTACACGTGTTTTGTGCAAATGTAAAAATTTATTCTTACATCTTGCATAAAGATACAATCATTTTGTATTGCAGTTTGTCAAGTTTTGCAAAATGTCTCAAAATTTTGTTACATTGTGCAGATTATGAAAGCGCTATCACTTGGCTTGGTGTGAGCAGTCGGTGGGTTTAGCTGTTTAGAACTGCTAAAAAGCCATGCTCGAGTTCAATGTGAATCAAAAGCCAAAACCACAAGCTGTGCTATAAAAGGGGGATCATGCAACTGACCGAAAGAGAAAAAGACAAACTGATGATCGTTGTTGCCGCTGATCTCGCACGCCGCCGCCTGGCTCGAGGCTTACGGCTCAATCATCCAGAGGCAATTGCACTGATCACCGCCGAGGTACTCGAGGGTATCCGCGATGGGCAAAGTGTGGAGTATTTGATGAGTTTTGGGGCAACAATTCTGAGTAAAGAGCAAGTGATGCCCGGCATTGCGGAAATGATTCACGACATTCAAGTCGAAGGCACATTTCCAGATGGCACAAAACTGGTCACGATTCATGACCCCATCCGCTAAGGAGCATATGATGACCCATTCGGTCAGGAGCATACGATGATCCATTCGGTCAGGAGCATATGATGATACCCGGAGAGTACATTGTTGAAGAAGGCGAGATCGAAATCAATTCGGCTCGAGAAACCAAGCGCATGGTGGTGGAAAATCGTGCAGACCGTCCGATTCAAGTTGGCAGTCATTTTCATTTTTTTGAAGTCAACAGAGCACTTGGTTTTGAACGCCAAGCCGCTTACGGTATGCGCCTGAATATCGCCGCAGGCACGGCAGTACGTTTTGAACCTGGACAGCGCAAAGAAGTCGAATTAGTTGCTTTGGGTGGCGCAAGAGTTGTGTACGGCATGAACGCACTGGTGATGGGTGAACTCTCAACAAAAGCAGCAACAGCCCTCGAAAAAGCCAAAGCACGGGGTTTTCTATGAAGCTCAGCAGACGACAATACGCCGAACTATACGGAATTACCACAGGCGACCGCCTCAGACTTGCAGACACTGATTTACTCATCGAAGTCGAACACGATTACACCGTTTACGGCGAAGAAGTCAAGTTTGGTGGCGGCAAAGTGATTCGTGATGGACTTGGGCAATCGCAGCGTACTCGAGCCGATGGTGCGCCTGATTTGGTAATTACCAACGCCCTAATTCTGGATCATTGGGGCATTGTTAAAGCCGATGTTGGTATCCGCGATGGGCGAATCTGTGCGATTGGTAAAGCAGGAAATGCAGGTATTCAAGATGGGGTTACACCTGGCTTAGAAATCGGAGCCAGCACCGAAATCATTGCGGGTGAAGGGCATATTCTCACTGCAGGGGGCATAGATACACATATTCATTTTATTGCGCCCCAACAGGCTTGGGAGGCTTTGTACAGTGGAATCACCACCATGATTGGCGGTGGGACTGGACCAACTGCAGGCACAAGTGCCACCACCTGTACCCCTGGCGAGTGGCATATCCACCGAATGCTCGAGGCACTCGAAGGTTTACCGCTCAATTTTGGTTTACTAGGCAAAGGAAATGCCAGCCAAACAGCACCACTCGAGGAACAAATACGCGCTGGGGCAATCGGGTTAAAACTGCACGAGGATTGGGGAACAACTCCCGCCGCAATTCATGCTGCACTTGAAGTTGCCGAGCAGTTTGATGTGCAAGTGGCGATTCACACCGATACCCTCAATGAATCGGGTTTTGTGGAGGACAGCATCGAAGCCTTTGCCGGACGCACCATCCACACCTACCACACCGAAGGTGCAGGCGGCGGACACGCTCCGGATATCATCAAGGTTGCCAGTTTACCCAATGTTTTGCCCAGCAGCACCAACCCAACCATGCCCTTTACGGTCAATACCCTTAAAGAACATCTTGATATGCTGATGGTTTGTCACCATTTAAGCCCAAGAATCCCCGAGGATGTATCTTTTGCCGAAAGTAGAAT
>JBKBVO010000002.1:0-2500 GCA_046289535.1 Deinococcales bacterium
AGTGTTGATTCTTGGGTGTGGCAATCAAGTATTCGATGTATTGCGCTCGAGTGATGCTCATTGTTAGGAAATTCTAGTACACTCTTCACGAGTTAGGGCTTTGAAGCGAAAGTCCTGAGAAATAAAGGTTTAGGACACAGTTTAGGGCTTGCCAAATCGCTCATAGACGACGATTTTCGCCCAATGGAAGCTGCACCACTCGAGGATTTAGCAACGTGGCTGGTAAGGCAACTCTAGTGCTATATTCGCAATTCTGCATTCGGCGCTCGCGACAAATCCGCCAAAATTGCCCGTGCTACGACCTCTGGTGCAATGGCAGTCTTTGGTGCTTTCATGCCTAAACGCTCCCAAAAAGGAGTTTGTACCGCAGGCGGCAAAACCAAGGTCATTGGGCGCTTGTACTCGAGTTCGGCAACGCGCATAAGGCTCGAGAGCGCAGCTTTTGTGCTGGCATATGCTGCAAAATGCTTTGCTGTGACCAACTCAGGGCGCGCACCGAGCGCATAGACTCGAGCCTCAGGGAGCAGCTGTGCCCCAAGGTGTTTTAAAACCAGTGCAAAACCCAAAACATTGGCATTCCATAAGCGCTCAAAGTCTGCTCGAGCCAGCTCGGAAATCCCGCCTAATTTTACATCGCCAACCGCATAAACAAGGGTCTTGATACCGCCGCGCGCTGCAATTTCTTGTGCCAAAGCGGCCAGCTCGAGTTCGTTACAAACCTCGGCGGAAACAGCATAAGCACCCTGTGCTAGAGCCAAGCTATAAAGCACTTGGGCTTTGCGCGCCACCAAAATCTGCGGCTGTGGCAAAACGCGGGCAAGAGCCTGTCCAATGCCACCCGTTGCCCCGATAATCAGCGTATTCACTCAGCAATTTTAACGATTTTTTTGCCAACACATAGCTGTATATAACACTATAGCAAAGTCGAGTGAGCGCACTGTAAATAAAAATTCTAAGATTCAGTGAACTCTCGAGTAACGTTAAAATAACTCTCGAGTAACGTCAAAATCTTTTGGTCAAGCCGTGCAAGTGGTACCGCATCCAGCGCCACCAAGTCGTTGCGGGGGGAAGCAAAACCATACACCCGAATCCGAAAATGCCTGTGGCTCATGGTGTGCTGCACCTCGCCCAAGAACACCGCGCCTTCAGGCAATTCCACACCGAGTGGTACGCTAAACATTCCACCCAATAAGCCTTTTTTTTGGCGCTGCACTAGCCAGCATTTACCTTCCCAATGCCAAATAAGTGCGGTTGTTTCTATCTCGAGCACTTTGGCTTTGGGCTTAGGGGCAGGTACGCTTGCCACTGTATTTGCAGCAAATGCAGCGCAGTGGCTCGAGAGCGGGCAGGTGTCACACTTAGGGCTTTTAGGGGTGCAAACAAGCGCTCCAAGTTCGATTAATGCCTCGTTCCACGCGCCCGCTCGAGGGGCGTAAAGCAAGTGTTGGGCGCTTTCCCAAAGCCAGCCTTCGCTGGGACTTGGGTTGTTGTGCAGCCGCGCCAAAACACGACGAATATTGCCATCTACAGCTGCCACCGCCTCATTGCTGCACAAGCTCGAGATTGCGGCGGCAGTGTAGCGCCCCACACCCGACAACGCCTGCCAAGCGGCAGCGTTTTGCGGGATGCCCTGCGCCGCCATGTGTTGCGCTGCGCGGTGCAAGTTGCGCGCTCTGGCATAGTACCCAGCACCTTGCCAAAGAGTCAGCACCTGCTCAAGTGGCGCATCTGCAAGTTGCTGCACTGTAGGAAACGCCTGCAAAAAATGCTCGAAATACAGTGCTGCTCGAGCCACTTGGGTTTGTTGTAGCAGCACTTCTGAAAGCCAGACGTGATATGGGTCTCGAGCACCAGCAGGAGCGCTGCGCCACGGCAATACGCGGGCGTTTTGGTCGTACCAAAAGAGTAAATCTTGCTGCATTAAAACACAACAGTTTTGTTTTGGTACACTAAAACCCTGTCCTCCAAATGCGCCTTGACCGCCCTTGCCAGCACTGCTCGTTCAATATCGCGCCCGACCCTGGTTAGCGCCTTAACATCATCGCGGTGCGTCACCCTCGAGATATCTTGCTCGATAATCGGACCCTCATCGAGGTCGGCAGTCACATAGTGCGCCGTCGCACCAATAATTTTTACTCCACGCTGGAAAGCACTTTTATAGGGATTTGCACCAATAAAAGCTGGCAAAAAGCTGTGGTGAATATTGATGATAGGAATACCTAATTGCGCCAAGAAATCCGCCGACAAAATCTGCATATACCTTGCCAGCACAACAAAATCGGCTTGTCCTTTGAGTAGCTCGAGAATTTTTTGCTCGGATTGGGTTTTGTCCTTGCCTTTTTGCGATGGCACAAGATGATAGGGAATATCAAAAGCCTTCACATCGGACTCGAGATCGGGGTGATTGGAAATCACCATCGGGATTTCGCAATCAAATTCGCCGCGCCGCACACGCCACAATACATCCAACAAGCAGTGGTCATACTTACTGCACAAAATT
>JBKBVO010000002.1:7500-35280 GCA_046289535.1 Deinococcales bacterium
TCAGGTCTATGTAATACTGTTGTCCAGGGGAGTTAAAGCTGCCAATAATTGTACCGTAGCCAAAGAACCCACCCTGCACAATCGCTTTTTTATCCATTGCGACACTAAACGCACGACGCACACGAAGGTCATCAAATGGTTTGCGTCCATTATTCATCGAAACCGTAATCTCGCCGCTCGAGCTACCAACAACAACATTGAAATCGCGTTTTAAGGTTTCGACTTGCTCGGCTGGAACATTGTAACCAATCACATCAAGATCGCCCGAACGCAAACCCGCAACCTTGGCGTTTTGGTCATCGCCCAAAAAGCGGAACGTCACATTGTCCAGATACGGCAAATTGGCTAGGCAATAATTTGGATTGCGCTCGAGTTGCACATTTACTCCACGATTCCAAGCCCCTAGCTTAAACGCACCAGTGCCAATTGGTGCAGTCTTGAGTTTTTCACGCCCTGCTGCTGTTGCGTATAACTCGCCTGGTTGAATTACAGACTCAGCTCGAGCGAGATTATATAAAAACTCGTTATTGGCCTTTGCCAACTTGAACACCACTGTGAGTGGGTCAGGCGTACTGATACTCGAGATATTGGTATAATACCCGGAGCTGGTGTGACCACTCTTTGCGTCTCGAGCGATATCGAACTTCACTTTGACATCCGCACTGGTAAAATCTGAGCCATTGTGGAACTTAACCCCGCGGCGCAGCTTGAAGGTGTAGGTCAGGCGGTCGGATGTGACCGTCGGCAAAGCGCTTGCCAGTTGTGGCACGATACGCCCGTTTTCATTGATTCCAACCAAACCTTCTAACACATTTTGGTGCATCATCCGCACGATTTCTGCACCTGCGCCTTGGGTTGGGTCGAGGAATGCGGGTTCAACATTCATCGCTACGACAAGACTGCCTCCGCGCACGGGAGCGATTTGAGAACTCTGCGCCATTAGAAGCGCGGCGGCGGGAAGGGCTGCGAGCATCACTAGTTTTTTCATACGTCCTCCTACAGTCTTAAGCCTACGAAAATACCGAGGCGCTGCCGATGTACCCTAAAATAATGACGAGTGTTTGTTCGTATTTGGGTTTCATCTTCAAGGCGCGCTTTAATTATGACACATAGCAAGGCATAAAGGCACGGCAATCAGTTTACAGAAATTGCCTTGTCTGTTTACAATGATACATGCAATCGCGCCAAGAACTCCTACTCGAGCTGGTAGTAGAGCGCTTTATTGCACAAAAACGCCCTGTGCCAAGTCAAGAACTTGCCAGTCCGCTCGGCGTCTCGAGTGCGACTGTTCGCAATGATTTAGCTGCGCTCGAAGAAATGGGGTTACTGCAACAGCCACACACCAGTGCAGGGCGCATCCCTACCCGCGAGGGCTGGCGTTTGTATGCCAGCAAACACATTCCCCCTAAGCCTCTACCCCTACCCACAGCACAGCGCTTAGAGAGCGCCCTAGGAAGCGTAAACGGCGAATCACGTCTGCGTCTAGCCATGCAGCTCACGGCAAGTTTGTCCGGTTACGCTGCAGTGTTAAGCCTTGTACCCAAAGAAGCTCGGCTTGAAAAGTTGCTGCTTTCCAATCTCGAGCAAGGCAGGATTTTAGCTATCTTGTTGCTTGAAGGCGGCTTATTACGAGAAATTATTTTAGATGTCGGCTTTCGCCCAGAGACAGAAGCGCTCGAACGTATTTCCAATACGCTGTGCTCAGAGCCTCGCAGTATTGATCAAGTGCCAGATAAGCTCGAGCGCCTTGGACAAAACCCGAGTCCAACCGTTGCTGCATTAGCAAAAAAGTTGCGCCAGCGTTGGGGAGAATTAAGCACGCCGAATGCAATTTACTCGAGTGGGGCAAGTCCGGTTTTACACGAACCCGAATCGAGCAACGTAGATTTTTTGCGAGGGCTGCTTGAACTTCTCGAGCGACCAAATAACCCCAGTTTTGCTTCGCCTGGTCTGGTGGTGCGCGTAGACGAGCCAAGTGGCATCTCGAGCATCACTGTTACGTTTAAATCCAACCTTGGGCGTGCAGCGGTGAGTGTGGTTGGACCGACGCGCATGCGTTACCCCCAAGCCATCAGTGTAGCACAAGCTGTTGCAAACATTTTGGCATAAATGCGATAAATCATCGCTCCCGAGTTTATGCAGATGCGTTTATGCGTCACCGTCAACCGATACTTGCATTACTGGAGAATATTGAAGCGCGGCAATTCTGCACTGCGCGAAGTTGCAATGAGCTTCTTGCAAACCACCAGTGATTATTTGACAAAAATGATGCGAACAACTTTGGCTGGTGGCTAGAGCCATTGGGATTAAGGCACCGATGTTTTATCCAATTTTAGCCGTGCTGCACTAACTCAATCAGGGTTCCTGCGCCCCATTTGGGATGCAGAAACACGACCCTTGTTCCCGCCCGTCCTGCTCTGGATTCCTTAGAAATAAACTGCGCACCTTCCAAAGCCAAACGCTCTATTTCGGTCTCGAGACTCTGCACGCGCAACGCAATATGATGCAACCCCGCACCACGCTTCTCGAGAAAAACTGCAATAGGGCTGCTCGGGTCTGTTGGGGCTAACAATTCAATGAGACTATCCCCAGCACAAAATGCCCGCACCATGACTTTTTGCGACTCGATGTACTCGTCGGGAAGTGGAGTTAAGCCAATGGCAAGGTAAGGGCGACTACCTACCTCGAGATTCGAGACGGCTATTCCGACATGGTCTATGGGATAAGGATACGCCACTGGGATTGTTTTTTGTGCCCACTTCAGGCTTGGGCTTGTTGCTGACTTGGACCTGGGACGCCTTCGAGTGTTGCATAGTCATCCTGGAAATGCACCAACGCACCACCAAAAATAGTCTCGAAGGTTTCTTCCGGGAACGGCATAAACGAGGGATAAAAACCAATGTACTCGAGAAAAACATTGCCGTCTTGATCCATGCTGCGCGTAAAAGCCCGCTCGCGGTTGCGCTGGTTGAGCATTTCTACCACTTGTGCACGGCGACCACGATATTGATTGTGAGTCACACAGGTAATCTCGAGACGGCTAGTGCCACCTGGGGCATCGTTGAGACTGAGAATGACCCCAGCATCGCCCATTTCGAATTTCCAGTTCATACGAATAAAACGGTTTTGATCTTGCTCTTCGATTTCGTGGTTAACCTCGCGCTTCTCGAGGTATTTAGAAAGGGTTTCCAACGTTAAAAGTGGAGTGATGTCTGCCATAGCTTTGCGAGTCTAACACATTGCTCAGAGGTATAAAGTCACCGTGTCACTTCAATGACCATACTGGCGCATTTGCCCCCAAAGCCAAAGGAATTTTTGAGTGTACGAAGGGTCTTTACTTGTGGAAAATCGCGCACAGCGAGGTTTAGATTGCCTTCCGGCTTAAGAAAACTCGAGGATTGAAAGTTATGAATATGGGGAATTTTGCCGTGCTTCATGGCTAGAATCGCATAGATCGTCTCGAGTATTCCAGATGCTCCAAGTGTATGCCCAATTTTAGCCTTGGGAGCATAAATTGGCACATTTGGAAAAATATCGGCAAGCACATTATATTCGACGATATCACCCAGAGGAGTTGAAGTGGCATGAGCATTAATAGCATGGATTTCCTCAACACCGCGCATCGCTTTCTCGATAGCCATTCGCCCTCCTCGGCCATCCTGGTGCGGTGAAGTTGCATCATAGGCATCAGAAGCCATACCTACTTTGTGTAGAGTTGCGTGGATTGTGCTGCCAAATTCTGCGACTTTTTTGGCATTTTGTAGAATCAGTGTTCCAGCACCTTCACCCATCACAAATCCGGCGCGACGATCATCAAAAGGTGTGGTATGATTTGCTAGCGCTTGGATATAGGCAAAATACTTCATACCAAAAGAAAAGCACCCCGCATCGGCAGCACCAACCACCACGTAATCGTACTCGTCGAGCATTTTCATTGCGCAATCAATGGATATCAAGCCCGTGCTACACGAAGCAAACAAACTGTATGAAGCCCCACGGAAGTCGTAATAGCTCGCAACTTGGTTACAAGCGATATCAGGCAGGCGGTTGACCACCTTTAATGGGTGTACACGCCGATTTTCGACAAATAAATGGTGACTGTCTTCGATATTTTCTGAATCATTTGCCACCGTAGAGATAATCACCGCCACATTGATGCTGCGCGGCAAGTTGGCATGCTCAAGCGCCTGATGCGTGGCATGTATGGCAAGTCGCTGAGTGCGCGTGATTTGTTTTTCATTGTACCCTTGTGGGACAACCACTCGAGTTTGATCAGCTTTGATGCCTTTAGTTATTTTGCCATTCACAAAAAAATCTAAGTCAGAGACGTAATCATTGTTATCCAAAAAATGAGCAAAGCACTCATCGGGATGTGCGCCCAAGCCATCTATCATCCCGTAACCCACCACATGCGCAATCATGAATATACGCTAACATGACTTGAGTAAAAAACGTAGACTGAGTCACGATGCCTTACACTCCAATTCTGGCTACGCTTGGCTATTTGATCGAAGACGACCGTGTTTTAATGGTGCGTCGTCATAAACGCCTAGAGGATGCCCATCTAGGAAAATACAATGGTCTTGGGGGCAAACTCGAGCCTCTCGAGGACGTGCTTTCCGGGTTACGACGAGAATTTTTAGAGGAAGCTGGAATAACGCTCGAGTCGGTGCAACTGCGCGGTACCATCAATTGGTCTGGTTTTGGCAAAGCTGGAGAAGACTGGTTTGGTTTTATATTTTTGGCGCGTGGTTACAAGGGCGAAATCACCTTTGAAAATCCTGAAGGAAGTCTTGAATGGGTCAGGATTTCGAGCCTGCTCGAGGGGCATTTACCTTTATGGGAAGGCGATAAGCACTTTTTGCCACTGGTTTTTGACCAAGACCCGCGCCCCTTTGCTGGAGTCATGCCCTATCAAAATGGCAAGCTGGTTTCATGGTTTTATACTCGAGCATGAATAAACTTCGCTGGCGATTTCGAGGCAAAGTTATGAAAATGAACAGCTGCAATGCTATATGGCTCGAGAACCCTTTGGGCGTGGCTCGAACCGATATGTTTTTTCAGTAAAAGCATTTTTTGCAGCATCGAGTGTTTTCATCTCTTCATCTCCCTCATCCCAACTTGGTACAATGCACCAGATGCCAGACCGCCTCGACAATAAGTACACAGTTGTAAAAGAACTGCACAAGGACGAGTGGATGCGAAGTGTCATTGCCACCGATCCAAGTGGAAAAACCGTACGTGTGGACTGGTTTTTTGTTGTAGACCCCAAGTCTCGAGCCAATTATCATCGCTACCGCACAGCCATTAAAAACATTGCTTCTCCCCTGCTATTAGATGCAATCTCTAGACCCGGTGCCTATTATACAGTCTGGGAAATCTTGGAAGGTATAGATAGCCAAACTTGGCTATCACAGCACCCCAAGGATCTTGGTTTTCGCACTGCCTTGAGCGAAGCCGCCGAGGTGCTTGCCAGTTACGGATTTGCCCTCCAGGATGCTCAGTTTATCGCACTGCAAGGCGCAAAAGGCGAAGTAAAACCCGCCTTGGCAGGCTTGCAGAGCCAAGACCGAAGCAGCGAGGAAATCTTGCAGCTCAACAAGCCTATACTTGAGCCAAGTCCAAGCCATAGCAAAGTGGCTTCGCAAAAACAGGCAAGCAAATCCAAGGTTCCTGTTCTTGTTCAACCACAAATGGTTACGCAATCTGAAAATGTTGCGCGTATGCCAAACCCAAATGTTTCAAAAACTCAGGTGACACCACTTAGAGCTGCAGCTCCAAAACCCAGTTTTGGTTTGCGTTTCTTGGCATTTTTAGTACGGGTTATTCCTGGGGCTGTGGCTCTCGCTGGTGTTATTTATTTTGGTGCACAAGCCACGCGTCAGTTTCTCGAGCCACCTACTGTAGTCGTTCCCAATGTGATTGGCAAAACTTCACAGGAAGCAGCTAAGCTACTTTCAGATGCGCGGCTCACGCCAAGATTAGTTGAAGATTCAGACCAGTCAAAACGGCGCGGCATCATTTTGGCACAAAACCCTCAAGCGGGTACGAGTATCACCGAACAGCGAGTGGTAGAAATTACGGTGAACCAACCTCGGGCGCTTTTGATGCCTAATTTGTCTGGCAAAACACTTGCTGAAGCACAAATAACCTTAAAGGAAAGCAAACTCAGTGTTGGGCGAATTGCTCGAGTACCTGCACCCGAAGGGATGGCACGCGATTTTATTTTGGGGCAAAATCCTGCTCCAGAAGCCGAAGTGGTACGCGGACAGAGCATCACTTTACTTGTTTCGGGACCGCGTGCCGAAGATGGAAAAACCTTTATTCCAGACCTCAAAGGCTTAAACACTGAAGACGCACAAATGATCATCAAGCTCGCCAATCTACGTTTAGTCGAGATTAAAACGCAGATTTCAAACTTGCCTTACGGAACCGTACTCGCACAATCGCCACAGCCAGATAGTCTTGTGGCACTCGAGTCGGATGCTGTAATCACTGTAGCGGTTACAGCGAATGCCGCAAAGCCAGTGATACCCCAACCTGTGCGCCCTAAACCACAACCTCTACCTGCCGCTAACCCAAATCCTCAACAAACGCAACCCAATCAGCCAAATCAGCCCCAGACCAGCCCACAAAACCCAAGTGCAAGGCAAAACCCAAGCGCGCCCAACCAACCGAATCCATCCACCAATCCTGATGCGCCCAATAACACCCCTGATGCGCCCAATAACACCCCTGATGCGCCCAATAACACCCCTGATGCGCCCAATAACACAGACCCCAACAATTTACCCCCTGTGACCGCACCAACAATCGATCCAGATACACCAGCCACACCACCAGATAACCCGCAACCGACAACGCCAACACTGATTGAACCGCGCAGCGAAACTTTGCGTTACGAAGTGCCTGCAGACCTTGGTAGTGCCACCCTCGAGGTACGCGTAACCGACTTAGACGGCACTCGCACCGTGGAAACCTATACTGTGGTAGGCGGACAGGTTGTCAATATTACATTGACTGTGCGCGCTGAAGCAGGGCAGGCGCAAATCACTATTTTGATCGATGGTGAGTTAAAAAAGACCGAAAACATATGAAACCACATCCTATTCTCGAGCCATATGCGAATTTATTAGCAGGGCGATTTTGGTTTGATTCACAAAAAGGCAAAGAAGCCCTGATACTGGTTCACGGCAATGGTGACGAAGCCGATACATGGCGACACCTTTTTGTACCGCTCACTGAACATTTTCGGGTCATTGCACCGGACTTACCCGGTTTTGGACGTAGCCAAACACAAGATGCGCGAGTTTCAGGATTGGTTGACTGGCTTTTTTCGTTTATCGAGCAACTTGGATTGAAGAGAGTACACTTGCTTGGTTCGAGTCTCGGTGGCGTAGTTGCCTCGCTGTTTGCCGAAAAGTACCCCATGTATGCAACTAGCCTCTGCGTAATCGGTGGGGCAAGCCCAAGTCTGGGTAATCTGCAGCCAACACACGCCATACAACCTTTGCTGCAAGAAGGCATTGGCGAAGCCTATTACAATGGCTTGCGCGACACAGACCCGGATGTTGCTTTCGCAACGTTGCGCCCATACTATGCCAACCTCGAAAGCCTAGCGAAACCCGAACAAGATTTTTTACGCACTCGAGTCTGGGCACGGGTTTTCAGTAACCCTCAGCGTGATGCCTTTTTTACGGCTCTACGCAGCCTTTTTACACCAAGCACACGCAACATACGGCTGCAAACTCCGTGTCAGCTCATCTGGGGCGATACAGATAGAATCGTGCCGCTCGAGCATGCAAAAATTATCCAACAGCAACTCCCAAATACACCCCTATCTGTTGTAAAAGCAGCAGGGCACCTGCCACATCAAGAACAGGCAACAACCACCTTGCAGTATTTTTTGCAAAATCATCCTAGCTAAAAGTATGGATTGGCGGAATTAGGTTTGTATTATGCTCTGTTTATGGCACGGATTCCGTCTGTTGGGCAAAATCTGATACCACATCCTTCGAGGGTTCAACGGCAAGCAATAGACTTGGGAGGATCTTGTATAGGATCTTGGACAGCGCTTAACTTGCATCAAGCATGGACAAGACTCGAGATCAGACCAAACCAAGGTGTCAAAATTGCCTCCAGGCAAAGTCAAATGAGTGGGACGCTACGCACCGACCCGAGCGGAGATTTCGTATTAACCCTACATGCAGGTGCAGGTGAAAGCACTGCTACGTTGGAAGGTAGCTGGCGCATCGCAAACGATGAGCTTTACCTTGAACTTCCTTCAATGACAATGGCATTCAAACGCGTTCAAGCCTCTAGCGATATTTTTTAAAGTTTACTCGAGCTTTGCTTGTGCAGCATCGCGCATGGCTTCGAGTGCAAGCGCGAGCATTTGTGGATTAGTTCCACTCCCTTGGGCAATATTGGCGTTGCCTCCACCCTTGCCGTCTATAAACGGCAGACCAATTTTTAGTAGTTCTGTGGCACCAAGGCTTATTCCAGTCCCACAGGCAACCGCTAAGAGTGCTTTTTCTGCGTCTTTTGCCGCTAAAAGTGCGATTAAATTTGGACGCTGAGCACAGATTTTTGCCACTTCAGAGAGCATCGAGGCGTGCTCGAGTTCGTGCATCACCACACCAGTTTGAAAGCTGGCGGCGAGATATTGTGCCAGTTGCGCTTGTTTAGCTGCCAAGATTTTCTTGACGTTACCAAACTCTTCTAATAGAGCAAAAGTACGACTCGGAACCTGCTCTAGTGAAGTTGAGAAATGCCTGCCCAAATATGAAACCAAATCGTGCTTGATGCGGTAGTCTGCCAGTAAACGCGCTCCACAGTTAAAATACACGCGGGTTGCACCACTTTTGATTCGCTCAAGCTTAAAAATCTTGAGCATTCCCACTTCGCTTGAAAAGCGTGTATGCGTCCCACCACAAGCACTATAGTCGTACTCTCCAATTTGCACCACGCGAATCATTCCCGTAACTTGAGGTGTACGCCGCAGCGGAATCTGATTTATGTTGCTCTCGAGGATTTCATAGCATCGAATCGGTAAACTCGCCCAAATTGCAGCGTTGGCATCCGCTTCTGCCTGCATCGCACTTTCCCAATCGATGCTCTGTGCCAAATCGAGCGTACATACAGCATGTTCCATATTGACAGCAATGACGTGATGAGATTGACGAAAAAATGCCTGACCCAATAGGTGCTCACCCGTGTGCTGTTGCATATGATCGAAACGCCGTGCCCAATCAAGTTTACCCTGCACGACTTGTCCCACATCCAAAGTGCCATCTATCGTGTGCCAAATCACTCCGTTTTTTTCTTGAACCTCGAGAACACGCACACCACCCAAGGTTCCAGTATCAAATGCCTGCCCTCCCGCACTTGGATAAAAAGCTGTGGATTCTAGGCGCACTAGGTTTTGCTGCACCTCGAGTACACAAGATGTAAATTCTTGCAAGTAGGCATCTTGGCGATAGAGTTTATGAGTCACTGGCTTATTTTAACCGTTTATTGGCGAAAAAGTCGGTCAATAGTTGTGCAGCCTCACGCTCGAGCAAGCCAAAACGCACCTCTAGACGATGATTCCATTGTGCTCGAGTCACATCTTGCACTCCACCCAAGGCACCGTTTTTTGGGTTGCGCGCGGCAAACACAATACGCCTGACACGAGCCTCGAGTGCGGCACCCAAACACATGAGACACGGCTCTAAGGTCACGACCAAGGTGCACTCTGTGAGGTAGGCGGTCTCGAGGCGTTCTGCCGCTTGGCGCAAGGCTTCGATTTCGGCGTGTCGGGTCATGTCCGAGTGCGCCACGCATTGGTTACTTGCTGCAGCAATCAGCTGACCTCTGTGCAGCACAACCGCACCCACGGGAACTTCACCCCGAGTAGCGGCATCTTTTGCGAGCTTCAGTGCTTGGCGCATTGCCTCAAGTTCGGGGTCTTTTGGTTGTGGCAAACCAGCCTCCACAATTGGTGGCTCGAGTGCCGCGACTAAAACCCTAGACCCAATGGCAAGAACAGGGATTTGGTCACGTATTTCGCGCGGAACCTTACGGTCTATAAAAATTTGTGCAAGTTTTTTGCTGCCCCCCGAAAGGGTCATTGTGTCGCCCGCAGCTCGAGTACGCCATTTAGCATCTGGAAAAGCGCCTAAGCTGCTTGCAAGTTCTTGAGGCATGGTGTTTTCGCGCTTATATGAAGATGGGAACACCAAGATTTTTCCGTCTTGAACAACACCCAGATGATCTTTGGGAAGCGAAACTCGAGTCACCTCTGCTCTACTCAAAGCGAGACGTAAATGTTCGATGTGCCAAAAGTCAGGTTGGATTTTTGCTTGCTCGAGAATTTGACGGATAGCTCGACGCTGAATGGCTTGGTGTTGCATTCGCAAGTCTGCCCATTCAGGAAGTGCAGCTTGTTGCTCGAGCAATGAGTTCTCTGCCGATAAAATACTGGCATGCTGTGCAAGCGACTGTACGGCATTCGGAAAACGCTCGAGCAGCTTGGGCAGCACCTCGAGTCGCAACCAATTGCGTGTAAAACTTGGGTCTGTGTTACTGCTATCTTCGCGCCACCCGAACCCATGTTCTTGTAAATAGACCTCGAGTTGATGTTTTGAAACCTCAAGCAGGGGGCGTGATACCTTTGCATTTTGCTTGGGAATCCCCACAGCTTTTCCCGTACCGCGTAACAATTGCAGCAATACTGTTTCGGCTTGATCCTCGAGCGTATGCGCAGTCAGAATTGTTGAGCAGTGGTACTTGTTTGCCATGCGATACAAAAACTCGTAGCGCACGTTTCGAGCAGCTTGCTCGAGCGACCAGCCACGTTTTTGGGCGATTGGGCGAACTGGAATGCGTTCACTTACAAACGGAATGTGTAAAGCAAGACATTGTTGCCGAACAAATTCGGCATCTAGGTTCGATTCTTGACGCAGCGCGTGATCGAGATGAGCGACAACAATCTCAAGCTTAGCAGCATGGCAAAGGTGTAAAAGCGCCATGGAGTCCCGCCCACCCGAAACAGCGAGCAAGTAGGGGGCATCAGCATTTTCGGGAATAGACAGCATACTCACTTTGCGACCCTAGGCTCGAATCGCTCTTCGCCAGAGTACCATTTGCTGCATAGGCTTGGCAGCTCCCAATTTGGTATTACGGTTGTGTTGCAAAAGTTCCTGTGTAATACCCAACCACCACACCAAAACGCCCTTGCTCTTCTTGTGTGAGTGTTGGCATGATTGTCTCGAGCACACCGCTACGCCCAAGGATTCGAGGCAACGACAGCGCGACGCCTTCTTTTTCAGACCATGCACTTATGGTTAAAAGCTCGTGGCTATCTGCAAAAAGCGCCCTGACAATCTGTGCCACCGCGCTACCCACACCGTACAGGAACGACCCCTTGGCTTGGAGCGCATTTTTGACCGCATGCTGAAGCTGGTCTGCAATTTTGCCCTGCTCGAAGGAGGACAAACTCTGACCCTGCTGCTCGAGGTATGCGCTCAAACTCAAACCCGCCAAACGCACGGTGCTCCAAGCTACCAAGGCGCTACCCCCCTGCTCACCAATCACCACACCTTGCACAGCAGAAGGGTGCAGAGCAAAGCGGCTTGCTAGAGTCTGTCGCAACAAGGCGGTCTCGAGCAGCGTTCCGGTACCAATGACACGCCGAAAGTGTTCCTTGCCAAGCCAATGCACAAGCTGGTTGGTCATTAAATCCATCGGGTGGGCAGCATTGATATACACCGCTTTTGGCGATAACTCAAACATACGCTTTAGGGTCGGCTCGAGCAGGTCGCAATTCAAGTCAAAAATCTGCTGCGTGCTCATACCCGCCGTCGGACGCTTTCCTGCCGCAACGATGACCACATCTGAGTCGCGCATCTCCTCGAGCGTCTTCGCTACCACCAAGGGTGCGCCGGTCAGACCAGAGTTGATATCGAGCATCTGAGCTTGGGCAATCGCTGAATTCTTGTCATAAAGACCAAGCTCGAGCCGATGCCCCAAATGCGCCAAGGCGTTGGCAACCGCACCACCGACCATCCCTGCACCAAGAATGCTGATTTTCATAGTAAAACCTCCGACTCACATCGTTGGGCACTGTCATTACAAGCCCATTACGGCGTGGCTCGAGCAGCGACTCGTAACGCTATCGTAATCGGCTTGAGAAACACTGCACATGGAGGTTAAGATGAATCAAGCCTTAAAAAACTGGGTCGAGGAAATCGCCGCGCTCTGCCAGCCAGAGAGTGTATACTGGTGCACGGGCAGCGAAGAAGAATACCAGCGCCTGTGTGAGCAGATGGTGCACTCTGGAACGCTCATTCGCCTGAATCCCGAAAAACGCCCCAACAGCTACTTGGCGCGCTCAAACGCCAGCGATGTCGCTCGAGTCGAAGACCGCACCTTTATTTGCTCAAAAACAAAAACCGATGCCGGTCCAACCAACAACTGGGAAAATCCCAAAACGATGCGCTCCAAGTTGCGTGTGCTATTCAGCGGTGCAATGCGCGGACGCACGATGTATGTGATTCCATTTTGCATGGGTCCGATTGGCAGCCCGATTGCACAGTACGGCGTGGAGATTTCCGATTCGCCATATGTGGCGGCGAACATGAAAATCATGACCCGAATGGGCAGCGCCGCACTCGAGGCGATGGGTGACGCAGATTTTGTGCGCTGCCTGCACAGCCTCGGTGCACCGCTCGAGCCGGGCGAAAAAGATGTAGCTTGGCCATGTAACAGCGAGAAATACATCGTGCATTTTCCCGAAACCCACGAAATCATGAGTTATGGGAGCGGCTACGGCGGCAATGCGCTGCTGGGCAAAAAGTGCTTCGCACTGCGTATTGCAAGTGTGATGGCAAAAGAGCAGGGCTGGCTTGCGGAACACATGTTGATTTTGGGTGTCAAAGACCCAAAAGGCGAAAAAACCTATGTCGCTGCTGCTTTTCCAAGTGCGTGCGGCAAAACTAACTTCGCCATGCTTATACCCCCCAAACCCTTTGCCGAAGATGGCTGGGCAGTGACGACACTCGGAGACGATATCGCTTGGATTAAACCAAACTCGAGCGGGCAACTGTGTGCGATTAACCCCGAAGCAGGATTTTTTGGTGTCGCTCCTGGTACCAACATGCAATCCAATCCCAACGCGATGCAGAGCATGCGTGCGAACACGATATTCACCAATGTCGCACTCACCGACGATTTCGATGTCTGGTGGGAGGGCTTATCCGAACCTCCAGAGCACCTGATTGATTGGACTGGACAAGACTGGACACCAGATTGTGGGCGAAAAGCCGCACACCCCAATTCGCGCTTCACTGCTCCTTTGACTCAATGCCCTGTTCTAGACGAACGCCACGATGACCCCGCGGGTGTACCAATCAGCGCCTTTATTTTTGGGGGACGGCGCTCGAGTGTCATCCCCCTGGTCTACCAGAGCTTCAATTGGACCTATGGCGTGTACGCCGCCGCGACGATGGGCAGCGAAACCACTGCCGCCATAGCCGGGGCAACTGGTGCAGTGCGGCGCGACCCATTTGCGATGCTGCCCTTTATTGGCTATCACATGGGAGATTACTTCAATCATTGGGTGCAACTTGGGCGACAGCTACCCAACCCGCCGCGCATCTTTCATGTGAACTGGTTTAGGCAAAAAGACGGCAAATACATTTGGGCAGGGTTTAGCGAAAACATGCGCATCCTCAAATGGATTGTCGAACGTGCCAGAGGACATGCAACCAGTATAGAGAGCGTATTGGGTTGGATTCCACGCTTCGAGGACATAGACTGGCGCGGCTTGGAGATGAGCAAAGCGCAGTTTGAGGAGTTGGTCGGTTTTAATCGGCTCGAGTGGCAACAAGAAATCGCTTCGCACGACGAGCTATTTGTGAAACTCTACGACCGCCTCCCCAAGGAATTTATTTTTATCCGCGAGCTGATGCTCAGCGCACTTTGGCGCTCACCCGAGCAAACAGGGCTTGCCCACGAGTGATTTATATGCCCCAAGAGTTACTAGACAACCCGCTTTTTACGCTTTTTGTGGTCTCGAGTCTCGGATTTATGCTGGGCAAAATAAACTTTGGTGGGATAAGGCTTGGCGTTGCAGCGGTGCTGTTTGTGGGGTTGGGTTTTGGGGCAGCTTTTCCAAACAACCCCCTGCCCGAAATTTTGCAGCGTTTTGGCTTGGTGTTGTTTGTTTACACTATCGGACTCTCGAGCGGGGCTGGTTTTGTGCGCAGTTTCGCCAAACGCGGCTGGCGCGACAACCTCGCGGTCTTGGCAGCACTCTGTTTTGCGACTGCTGTGCTTGTGGGAATAAAAAATTGGCTTGGGCTTGAGCCGAGCGTGGCTGCTGGACTGTTTGCCGGGGCTTTGACGAATACCCCGGCACTCGCAGGCGTGACCGAACAATTGCAGGGCTTGCCCACAGCGCGGTTGCCCGTATTGGGTTACAGCGTAGCTTACCCGATGGGCGTGGTTGCAATGTTGTTGGTGATGGTCTTCTTAAAAAAATTTTGGAAAGTGGATTTGCAACAGGAAGCCTCTCGAGCAGGGGTTTTGCAAGACGGCTTAAGCCAAACTCAAGTGCTTATACAGCAACCAAGTGCGACACAGCTGCCGATTTTAAGCCTGGCACAACAGCGAGGCTGGAAGGTCATCTTTGCGCGTCACACCCACGCTGGTCAGGAGCATTTGGTCAATGCCCAAACGCAACTCGCCCTAGGAGACAGCATCACCATCACAGGCAAAGCCGCCGACCTCGAGCCTGTTGCACAAGCCTTGGGAACAGTTGTTCCAATCAGCCTCGACCGCCAAAATTTTGACTACCGGCGCATGTTTGTCTCGAAACAAAACGTAGCGGGGCGCAGCATCAGCGAACTTGGCTTACAGGAAAACTTCGGCGCTCTCATCACAAGGGTGAGGCGCGGAGACCAGGAATTTCTGGCGCAGCCAGATACCATTCTCGAGCTAGGCGATCGCGTGCGCGTGGTTGCTCCCAAAGAAATGCTACCGCGGATTGCGACATTTCTCGGCGACTCGCTGCAGCGCATTTCGGAAGTTGATGTTTTGTCGTTTGGTTTGGGTATTGCCCTCGGTTTAATCTTGGGCAGTCTGTCCTTGCCATTGCCAAACGGAGAACACTTCGAGCTCGGTATTGCCACCGGCGTGCTGGTCATGGGCTTGGTGCTCGGTTGGCGCGAACGCAGTTTCGGCATGCTCTGGCAAATACCCTATTCCGCCAACCTGACCATTCGCCAACTGGGATTGGTGCTGTTTTTGGCTTGTGTTGGCACCCGTTCTGGTGATGCTTTTTTTCAGACCATTTTCTCGAGCCTTGGACTGCAAATTTTTATCTGCGGCGCATTACTGACAAGCCTGACAGCGCTTAGCTTGATGTGGTGGCTCTATAAAGTGCAAAAAATGCCGTTCCCTATTGCTCTTGGCGTGCTCTCCGGATTGCAGACCCAACCCGCGCTGCTGGGTTTTGCCCTCGAGCAAACGCGCAACGAACTACCCAATCAGGGCTACAGCACGGTGTACCCACTCGCGATGCTCGCAAAAATTTTTCTTGCCCAGTGGCTGCTTTTTTGGTAATGCGGCGGTAACGCCAAAGCGGTATCATCGATTCAAGCTCGTGCACCCAAGCGCGGTCGGTATTCATGTTCAGACTGGCGGGGTAGGTACCCGCTGCAAGGAGGATTCAAGATGACTGTCCAACAAATCATGAGCGCACAGCCAATCACCATTGGTCCGGAAGCCACGCTGCCACAAATCCTGCAAATTTTTTCGCAATACCAATTCAGGCACTTGCTCGTGCTCGAGCACAATCGGCTTGTTGGGGTCATTACCGACCGCGATATCCGCCGCGCCTTGCCCTCCACGGCGACCAGTCTCGCCAAGTGGGAAATACCGGCACTGCTCGAGAAAATAAGCGCCAAAGAGCTGATGCACACCCCAGTTCATACCGTACTCGAGAATGCACCAATCAGTTATGCAGCAGAGCAGATGCTCAAACACAACATCAGCTGCCTGCCGGTTATGGACGGCGACAAACTCAAAGGAATCATCACCTCAAGCGATTTACTGCGCTTTCTCGCTGATACGCAAAATTAGTCTTTGCTGGCAGGCGGTGCGCACATGACCAAAAACGTGCACAAGACGCTCGAGTGGGATAAAGACTAACTCACGCGATGCAAAAGCAAGCGCAGACCCACCAAACAGACAAAGACCGTCCCACCCTCGTGGGCAATCACCGCAAGCGGCAGGGGGAGCCTGCCAAGGACTGTCAGCGTACCGGCAATCACAATGACACCAAGCGCAAAAAAGAGATTGAAGCGCACGGTGCGCTGGGTATCTCGAGCCAGTGCAATCGCGCCCGTGAGTTTGGAAAGGTCGTTGCGCATCAGCACCACGTCGGCACTCTCGAGGGCGACATCGCTCCCCGAACCCATACTGATACCAACGTCGGCAGCGACCAGTGCCGGGGCATCGTTAATACCATCGCCGACCATCGCCACTTTGCCGTGGCGCTGCAGGTCGGCAATGGTGGCTAGTTTTTCTTCGGGCAACAACTGTCCACGCACTTCGTCAATGCCCAGCTCCTTTGCAATACCCTCGGCGACAACTTGGCGGTCGCCGGTGAGCATCACCAGACGCAGCTTCAGTCTGTGCAGGGCAGCAATCGCGCGGTGCGCGTTGTCGCGTTTGGTATCGGCAACCGCAAGCAGTGCTAAAGCTCGGGTGCCCACACCGAGAATCATCGTGGTGTAACCCTGCTGCTCGAGCGTGTGCAAACGAGCCTCGAGCGCGGGCACGTCGGTCACCGCAAAATCTATCGCCAGAGCGCGGTTGCCAATCCAGACCTGCGCGTCGCCAAAGTCTTTGATATCGGTGGGGCTCGCCAGGGTAGCGACCAAACCCTTGCCCTTGACCGCTCTCGGCTCGAGCAAATCCAGCTTTTGTGCAGCGAAAGCCTGCACGACAGCTTTGGCAACCGGGTGCTCGCTATGACTTTCCAAGCTCGCCGCCAAGCATAGATTATTTTCGTCTGTACCCGCCAAACTGATGAGCTGCACCAGACGCATGCGCCCTTGGGTCAGGGTTCCCGTTTTGTCAAAACAGAGTATTTTGCTGCTCGAGAGCGACTCGAGCGCCGCACCGCTCTTGAACAGCACACCGTGCCGCGCTCCTGCCGCCATCGCCGAAAGCACTGCCGCAGGCGTGGCGATAACCACAGCACAGGGGCTTGCGGCAACCAGAAAACTCATCGCCCGATACCAAGCCTGCCCCGTCTCGAGCGAAAAACCAAAACGCGCCAGGGCGAATACGACTGGCACACTGAGCAGCACCGCAACCGTGTAGGGTCCCTCGAGTTTTGCCGCGAATTGTTCGGTTGGGCTTTTCGCCGCCTGAGCGCCTTCAACCAAACGAATCAGTTGGGCAAGCGTACTTTCGCCAGCGCTGCGCTGTACCTCGACCTGCAGCGCCCCAGTATCGTTCAGTGTGCCGCTGCGCACCAAATCGCCCACTGTTTTATCTATCGGCACGCTTTCGCCGGTAATGGCGCTCTCGTCCACGCTCGAGCTACCAAAACGCACCACACCATCGGCAGCAAAGCGCTCGCCGGGTCGCACCAGCAACAGCTGACCAGGACAGATATCTTCGATATGTACCACGCGTTCGACACCAGCCTCGAGCACCGTGGCAGTGGTGGGGTTGAGCTTCATCAGCGCCTGAATCGCACTCGAGGTTCGCGCCATCGCCCAATCTTGGAGCGTATTCGACAGGCTGAACAAAAACAGCAAAATCGCCCCGTCTTCGGGGGCACCAACGCTCGCCGCCCCGAGTGCAGCAACAACCATCAAAAGGTCAACATCGAGTTTGCGCTCGGTCAGCAGGGTGTGAATGGCTTCGCGTGCCGCGGGAACACCGCCCGCCGCAAAACTCAGCGCGTAGCCCAACCACTCGAGCCAAGCGACACCCATGCCCCGCCCGAGCAAGCCAAGCAGCAAACCGAGCAAGGTGAGCACAGTCAGGGCAATCCCCTGATACAGGGGATTCTCGAGCACCGTCTTTAGGTTTAAGCCAACACGCGGAGAAGCAAGCGAAGAAATCACCGCCAAAACTTAACCCACAAAGCTAAGCAAAGCATGAAATCTGCGTCTATACCGATAAATTAACCAAATCAAAGCGGTTTAGTCTGCAATTGCAAGGGCGCATCCGGATTTTTGATGGGCAGGGTTTGGCGCACCAGCAAAACCGGCACCGTCGCATGGTGTGCCACAGCTTGGGCAACGCTGCCAAGCAGCAGCCGCTCAAGCCCGGAGTACCCGTGCGTGCCCAGCACAACAAGGTCGTTTTGATTGGTTTTGGCGTGTTCGAGAATCACATCGGCGATGCGCCGACCCTTGGCTTGCTCGAGCATAATCGTTTTATTGCTGATATCAGATAGCGACATTTCGGCTTTGGCAAGCACGCTTTTGCCATACTCAGCAAAGTGAGTGGTGTAGCGGTCAGTGTCGAGGGTAGCGAGCATCGGGTCTGAGTAAACAAGCACATCAGGAACAACATGAAGTACATCAATCGCAGCGGGGAGTTGGCGCGCAAATTGATGCGCCGCCTCGAGAGCGGCAAGGCTCGATTCAAAACCATCGAGCGCCACAAGAATGCGTTCGCACGAAAAAGGTTTCGCCGTATCGGAACGATAAAGCAGCACAGGAAGCGATGAATATCGCGTGACCGCTTCGGCTACGCTTCCGAGCAGCAAGCGATTCAAACCTGTGCGCGCGTGCGTACCCAAAACAATCATGTCGCAGCGTTCGTCTTCGGCAATTTTAGCGATGGTAGCAGCAACCGCTCCGCCCTCGACTTCGAGCGGCAACACACTGACCCGAATCTCGTGCTGGCGCGCGTAATCCGCCAATTGCTCGAGCAGCGCCAAACTATCGCTGCGCAGCTCCTGTCTTACGCTGTCCGCGTCTTGGCTGAAGTGCAAAAGCGGCAGCGCGTATAAATTGGTGAGCAACACCTCTGCATCGAGCCGTTGCGCCAAAGAAATCGCAGCTTTGGCGGCAGCTCGGGAGAGCGATTCGTTCACAACCGGCACACACAGCTTCCTGAACATACATACCTCCTATTGCAAAACCATTACGCGGTCTGTTGGCAAAACCGTCTCGAGCCGATGTGTGATACACAGCACCGTCTTGTGTTGACAACTCTGACGCAGGTGCTGCAAAATCTGCTGCTGCGTTTGAGCATCGAGATTTGCCGTCGGTTCATCGAGAATCAGAATGGGCGTATCGCGCAGCAGTGCGCGCGCAATCAGTAGGCGTTGCCGCTCTCCGGCACTGAGTGGCGCAGCATCGGTGACAGGCGTATCCAGACCCAGCCCAAGCTGCTGCACCCGTTCGTACAAACCCGCCTGCTCGAGTGCCGCCCAAAGCTGTGCTTCGCTCGCTGCGGGGCGGGCAATCAGCAGATTTTGGCGCAGCGTGGCGGCAAACACGTAACCCGTCTGCGAAACGAGCGCGATGTGATTGCGCAGCGCCTCGAGCGAATAACTCGCAAGTGGTGTGCCACCGAGCAAAATCTGCCCCTCGCTTGGCTCGAGAAGACGCAAACACATACGCGCCACCGATGTCTTTCCAACACCACTCATGCCGAGCAGCACAGTCCACGACCGAGGCTCGAGCACAAAGGAAAGCCGCTCGAAAACCACCTGCTGTCCGTAGTGCAAACCGACCCTCACGAACTCGAGCCGAGCATCGGGAGCAATTTCACACCGCCTACCGCAATCCTGAATCAAAGGCTGCTTTTGAGCAATCCAAGCGATACGCTGCCATGCCAAATAGCTTTGACGAAAAGTATTTTGTGCCGTTGCAAGCGGTAAAATCGCCTCGAAGCTCGCCAGTACACCCAACGCCACCGCCGCCACAAAGAGAGTTGGTAGTGCACCAGATTGCGCCAAAGGCAGTCCGAGGCAAACCAGTGCGAGTGCCGTCAGCCACGCCACCGCCTGCGCACTCGCGCTAAAAAAAGCCTGTGCGGTGCTCACCTTTTGAGCGAGTGCAGCGATGCGGCTTGAATGCGCAGCAAGCTTGTTCAGCACGCACTGCTGCGCACCCATCAAGTGCAACTCGAGTGCCCCTTTGTTGTTGTCGTAAAGCATTGCACTGTAAGCAGCCTGTCCGGACTCGAGCTGGTTTTGAAGCGCTTGTGTTGCACTACCCGCAGCAAGCGGCACAACCACACCGGCAAGCACGTATCCAAGCAGTGCAACCCAAACGAGCGGGGGGCTAAACCAGTAAACTAAAAACAGCGACAACACAGCAACCACAAACGCGACCAGCATTGGCGAGCAAGCGCGCAGCCAAGCCAACTGCAAAAGCTCGACATCGCCGACCATGCGCCGAAAGTTCTGCCCCGCATCCCTGCCAAGCCACTGACTGCTCGAGAGCGCCTCGAGACGGTCAAAGAGCCAAACCCGGAAGCGCGCCAACCCCAAAAAAGTAACCTCGTGCGAAACGAGCCGCTCGAGGTAGCGCAACACCGCACGGCTAATCCCAAAAAAACGCACCATCACCACCACAAACCCAACGCTTTCAATACCTGGATGAAACCCCGCCCAAACAATCAGCAAATTGCTCGAGAACGCCAAACCAAGTGCCGCCAAGACAGTCAAGACCCCAAGCAGCACCCCCAGCATGGCTTTTGCACCCAACGCCAAATTGCTCATGAATCCACCTCGAGTTTGCGCGCCTGATGCAAGCGCCATAGATTTTGATACTCGCCCGCCTGCTGACTCAAGACCGCATGCGTGCCGCGCTGCACTACCAAACCATGCCTTAAAACGATAATTTCTCGAGCGTCCACAACGGTCTCGAGTCGGTGTGCGACCAAAACGACAGTGCGCGTTTGCGCCAAACGCGCAATTGCATCTTGCACCAGCGATTGGGTATACCTATCCAAACTCGAGGTTGCCTCATCGAAGAGCACCAGTGGCGCATCCTGCAAAAATGCGCGCGCGAGCGCCAGACGCTGGCGCTCACCTCCCGAGAGGCGCAAACCGCGCTCACCGATTTGCGTATGAATCCCATCAGGCAAACCCGCCACAAAATCGAGCGCACCCGCCGCCTCGAGTGCGGCATACATCGCCGCTTCGCGCGCATCGGGTTTTGCCAGCAGCAGGTTATCAAAGATGCTCGCATTCCAAAAATGCGGCTGCTGCCCGACAAAAGCAACCATTCCCGCTCGAGACCAGCGCGCAGCACTGCCACACAAAACGTGTCCGACCTGCGGCTCGAGTTCGCCAAGCAACAGTCGCAATAGTGTGGTCTTGCCACTGCCCGAAGCACCGACGAGTGCGTACAGCCCCGTACCAAACTCGAGGTTATCAATTTGAAGTGCTGTACTGCTCGCATTCGGATACGTGTACTCGACTTGCCGTAGGGAAAAACGTCGGTCTGTCACAGTTGTGTGGGGAGTGGGCTGCTGCACAACGAACAACTCAGCTACAGGTGCAGCTTCCATCGCCGTGTGGTGCTCGAGTCCAAATTGGCGAATCGGGTTGTAGAACTCCGCACAGAGCAAAATGGCGAGCATCGCTACAGAAAAACTCAGATTCGCCTGAAGCAGCCTTGTACCCGCCAACACCGCAACCAGCGCAGTGGCAATCGTCGCGGTCAGCTCCATGGCAAATCCGTTCAAGAACGCCACGCGCAGCGCCTGAAGTGTGGCTTGGGCAAAACCGAGGCTCGCTTTGGCGATGCCCTCGCGCTGTATGCGGCTGCGGTTGATTGCCTGCAAATCCTCTAAGCCGCGCAGAATATCGGCAAAGTGTTGACCGAGCTGCTGCATCCGCGCGTACATTTGGTCAATGTGCTGTTTTGCACCCACGCCAATCAGCCACATCAGCAAGGGGATGAGCGGCGCCGTGATGGCAAAGACCAACGCTGTGGTCACATCGAGCCAAAAAGCGAACACCAGCACCACACCTGGCACAATCAGCATGTGCACAGCGCTGGGCATAAATCGAGCGCAATACGCCTCGAGCTTATTCATCTGCTCGAGCGCACTCTGGGTCGCTTCGGGGTTGTGGCGCATTGCAAGCGCCATTTGCGCCAGCTGATTGCGCCAAGCCTGCGCACGCAAAAGCGCGTAGGCGTTTGCAGTGCGCTCGCGCAAACCCTGCAAGAGCGCGCGCAACAGCAAAGCAGCAGCTGCAATCAGCACGCTGCTCAGCGCGAGCGCTTGTGCGACAAAAACACCTTGCCAAAGCATCTGCGCCACTGCCCACCACTGCACCAAGCCCAAAGCTCCAATCGCAAAACTGTACGCACCCAACAGCAGCAAATGGGTTTTGGCTCGAGCTTCGCCCAAGTACAACCGACGCAAGTTTTTCATCGAGCCACACCCCTTTTTATAACTTTATAAAGCTCAGTGCTGCGCCCCGTGCGATTCGATCGTTTGCCGCGAGACACGCTGACGAAAAACCCAATACGTCCAACCCTGATAGGCAAGCACAATCGGCACAAAAGTCAACGCCACAATCAGCATCGCCGTCAGGCTGTATTGGCTCGAGGAAGCAGTGTAGATGGTCAGGCTGTTTTTGGGGTCAAGGCTCGAGATAAGCACTCGAGGAAACAAGCCTTGGAAGGCAACGACTGTCGCAAAGATGATCATCAGACCGTTCATCGCAAAAGCCCAACCCTCTTGACCGCGCAGCAAAAAGATATAGGCAGCAACGTAGGCGCTGACCGCCAGAAGCGGCAAGGTGCCGGGGATAATCCCAAGTTTAGCAATGAAATCGGTTTGCCAGTACCCAAGCAACGCAAAAAACGCTAAAACCACACCAACAGGTAAAAATGCCTGCTTGGCAAAGCGCTGCGCGCGCTCACGCACCTCACCAGAGGTCTTGAGCGCTAAAAACAGCGCTCCGTGCAACAAGAACACGCTCACCGAAACCACTCCACCCAGCAGCGCATAAGGGTTAAGCAGGGTGAAAAAGTTTCCAGTGAACATCATTTTTTCGTCTATTGGCAAACCGCGCACCACATTGGTCAGCGCCACACCCCAGAGCAGCGCGGGCACGAAGCTGCCAAAGACCAGTGCCGCATCCCAAGCACTGCGCCACTGCACCGAATCAATTTTACTGCGGTACTCGAATGCCAAAACGCGCACAATCAGCGCCACCAGCATCAAAAACAGCGCCAAATAAAAGCCGCTGAACATCGTTGCATACCAGTGCGGAAAAGCCGCAAACATCGCCCCGCCAGCCGTCAGGAGCCAGACCTCGTTGCCATCCCACACAGGACCAATCGAGTTAATCACCACGCGCCGGTCGGTATCATCCTTGGACACAAAGGGCATCAACATACCCACCCCAAAATCGAAGCCCTCGAGAAAGAAATACCCGGTAAAAAGCACGGCAATCAAAATAAACCAAATCGTTTGCAAGTCCATAAACCCACCCCAATCAATAAACGTGCACGCCACCAAGGTCGTGCACCGCTGCAGGTGCTTGCCTACCATCGGTGCCCATCAGCGCATACTTGCGCATCAGGTACACGTTGGCAACAATCAAAACGGTGTAGAGCAAACCAAAACCGACCACTGTAATCAGCACGTCGGTCGCCGTCAGATTCGGCGAAACGGCATCGGCGGTTTTCATCAGACCCTGCACAATCCAAGGCTGCCGCCCGAACTCGGTCACCGCCCAACCAGTCGCAATCGCACCAATCGGGGCGAGCATCACCAAGCGCAGGGTATTGAGGTACCACTTGCTGCGCTCGAGCTGACCGCGCCACCACAAGAACATCCCCACCAAACCGGTCAGAATCATCAGCATGCCAATTCCAACCATCGCACGGAACGACCAGTAGGTCAGCGCCACGGGCGGCAAGTAGTCACCCGCGCCGTACTTCGCCTCTGCTTCACGCTGCAAGTCGTTCAAGCCTTTGACTTCGCCAGTCAGGTTGTTGTTGGCAAGCAACGAAAGCAAGCCCGGGAACTTCACTTCGCGACTGCTCGAGCGATTCTCCTGGTCAATCACACTAAAGAAACTAAAACTCGCGGGTTTTTCAGTCTCCCAGAGCGCTTCCATAGCAGCGAGCTTCATCGGTTGCGACTTGGCGGTGTGCTGTGCCTGTTCGTGCCCACTGGTCGCAATCGCAAACGAAGCGAGCAAACCGACAGTCAAGCCGACCTTGAGACTCGGTACAAACAGCTCGAGCCGATGCTGGCGCAACACGTGCCACGCCGAGATGCCCATTACCAAAAAGCCGCCCGCTGCCCACGCCCCAAACACCACGTGTGGAAACTGCACCCAGACGTGGGGCGAAAGCACCGCCGCGAAGAAGTCTGTCATTTCAGCGCGTCCATTGCGCAACACGTAACCCACGGGTTCTTGCATCCACGAATTCGCCACTAAAATCCACAGGCTCGAGATGGTCGCACCACCCACCGTGAGCCACACAGTTGCAAGGTGAATCGCCTTGGGCAGCTTGTTGCGCCCAAACAGGTAAAGCCCCAAAAACGTAGACTCGAGAAAAAACGCCATCAGGGCTTCGATGGCGAGCGGAATCCCGAAGATATCGCCCACAAAGCGGCTGTACTCGCTCCAATTCATGCCAAATTGGAACTCCATCACAATGCCTGTCGCTACACCAATAGCGAAGTTAATCACCCAAAGGCGCGACCAAAACGCCGCCATCTCGAGGTAATTCTGGTTTTTGGTGCGGTAGGCGATGGTTTCGAGAATTGCTACAATCAACCCCAACCCCAAAGTGAGCGGAACAAAAAAGAAATGATAGGTGCTCGTCATAGCAAACTGCATTTGCGAGAGTGCGAGTGGACTCATCATAGACCTCCTGGCGCAACATGCGCCCAACGTGCCTCAAAGCCGTATTTCCGAAAATGTGCCGGAACAATCAACACAGGGGTTTGTGCCAAGACCGCCAATTCGTGAGCCACGCTCCCAATCGCTTGGCGCTCGAGTTTGGCGTGCGCGTGCGTACCAATCACGATCAACTCGGCGGACTCGCGTTCGGCGAGCTTTGCAAGGGTATACGCAACGCTTTGCTCGAACTGTTCAAGCAAAAGCCGCGGTCTGTGGCGCGCACAAGCCGCGTGCCGCTCGAGTAGCGCTTGGGCTGTCGCACGATGCTCGGGCAGCGTATCGGTCAACACATGCACCAAACTCAGATGGCTACCCCACGCTCGAGCCAACCGCACCGCCAAGTGAACCGCATTTTCGCTGCACGGGCTTGAGTCTATTGGAACAAGAATATTCAGGTACACGTTTTTCCACCTCCTTGCCGCCATCGTGCCTACTCGACATTACCGAAGCATTACAAGCATGGACGTGTCCAGCAACGCGTTGAGAATATATGCTTGTGAATTTAGCTGCAAGGTATGAACATACTTTGGTAACACTTCCAAACGCCTCGTTATTTGTTATGCTGAGGTTGGAGGTCTTACTGTGTCGTTGCAAATTCAGACGCTTGGTAAAACGCAAGTCCTGCTTAATAAAAGCCCCGCGACCTTCAAAAGCAAAACCGCCGAGGAGCTATTTTTTTATTTGCTCGCTCACCCCGAAGGCAAAACAAAAGAAAAAATCTTTGAAGACTTGTGGTGCGTCGAACCAAACAAAGACTCCAACAATCGCTTTCGCGTAAGCGTGCACCGCATACGCAGTGCACTCAATCACGAAAAAGCTGTTCTCGAACGTTTTGAGCGCTATTTTGTACACCCGGAAGTCCTGGCAGCCACAGACCTGCACCGCCTCTATCTGGCACTCGAGCAAACGAAGCTCACCAGCGCGGACGAGGTCGCCAACCTGGCAGCCTACCAAAAGCTCATCGCCCTCTACACGGGCGACTTTTTGCCCGAAATCGGGGCTTCGTGGGCAAGCGAACTGCGTGAGGAACTCAGGGGTATCTATATTCGCGCCAACCTCGAGTTGTCGATGCTGCACTGCAATGCAGGGGCTTGTGAGGGCGCGGTCAGCGCACTGGTGCGCGCCCTGCGCTTGGATCCGTTTATTGGCGAAAATTACCATCAGAAACTGATGACCTGCCTCTCTGTGGTCGAGGGCAAATATGCGGCAATCGAACACTACCGCCGCTTCTTGGAATTCTTGCGCAAAGAGCTTTCCGATACACCCATGCCCGAGACACTCGAGCTTGCCGAGCGCATCAAAAACGGGGAGCAAATCTGCAAACCTCTAATACTACGCCTAACCAACAACTGCCCGTTCTCGAGCGACGGTTCGTGCGTGGGCGAAATTCGCAACCACAAGGGCTGGGCAAGCGTTTGAAGAACTTGTTAGAATGCCCACCGTGAAAAGCGATACAATCAAACAGGGTACGCAACAAGCCCCCGCCCGAGCGATGTTGCGTGCGGTCGGCATCGGCGACGAACAGTTCAAAATCCCCTGGGTCGGGATTGTCAACACCTGGACCGAAGGCATGCCCTGCAATTTCCATCTGCGCGAGCTTGCCCAAGACCTCAAGGAGGGCTGCAAGGCGGCTGGTATGCATCCCTTCGAGTTTGGCGCACCGGCAATTTCGGATGGCATCAGCATGGGCACGCCTGGCATGCGCGCGAGTTTAATCTCGAGAGAAGTTATCGCCGATAGCGTCGAATTAGTCGCCCAAGGCTACCTCTACGATGCGATGGTCGCGCTCGTCGCCTGCGACAAAACCAACCCCGGTGGGGCGATGGGCTTAATCCGCGCCAATGTGCCGGGTCTGGTGCTCTACGGCGGGAGCATCGCCCCGGGTCGCTTGGGTGAGCAAAACCTGACCGTCGTGAGCGTCTTTGAGGCGGTTGGGCAACACGCCGCCGGCAAAATCGACCAAGCCCAACTCGAGGCAGTGGAGCGCGCCGCGATTCCAGGAGCGGGGGCGTGTGGCGGGCAGTACACCGCCAACACCATGAGTATGGCGCTCGAGGTGCTTGGGTTATCGCCTGTAGGTTACAACAGCATCCCCGCAACCGCCCCAGAAAAGAAAGCGGCAACTTTTAAGGCGGGGCAAATCCTGATGGACGCGATTGTCCACGACCGCAAACCCAAAGATTTTTTGACCCGTCAGAGCTTCCTGAACGCCATTGCCGCAGTCGCGGCGACGGGCGGCAGCACCAACGCGGTGCTACACCTGATGGCTATTGCTAAAGAAGCAGGCGTACAACTCGAGCTACAAGACTTTGATGACGTCTCGAGGCGCACACCAGTGATTGCCAACATGCGCCCCTGGGGCACATACACCGCATGGGAGCTTTGGGAGGCAGGCGGTATCCCGCTCGTCATCAAGCGCCTGATTGAAGGCGGCTTGATTGACGGCAATCAAATGACTGTAAGCGGTAAAACCCTAGCTCAAGAAGTTGAACGTGTAACCGAAACAGCAGGGCAGCAAGTGGTGGTCAGCAAAGAAAACGCCTTTAAACCAACTGGTGGATTATTGGTGCTACACGGAAATCTTGCACCAGATGGTGCAGTGCTCAAACTCGCTGGCACCGAGCGGCATCAGCATACCGGTCCGGCACGGGTCTTTGACACCGAAGCCGACGCAATGAGGGCAGTCCTAAACAAGCAAATCAAAAACGGCGATGTGGTCGTGATTCGCTACGTCGGACCCAAAGGCGCACCCGGCATGCCCGAAATGCTCAGCGTGACCAGCGCGATTGTTGGCGAAGGCATCGGCGAACACGTTGCGCTCGTAACCGACGGGCGTTTCAGCGGCGGAACCAAAGGCTTGATGATTGGCCATG
>JBKBVO010000147.1:0-6141 GCA_046289535.1 Deinococcales bacterium
CTGCAATCAGTGTGACCAACACGCAGGCGTTGTGGTTTTGCTGGTGTTGTTGCAACGCCTCGAGCCAAACCATACGCTAGGGTAACATAAATGAGCTTATTGAAATCGGTGAAAAATGTGTAATACCCAGCGGCTCAGCATTTTTAACGAATCCAAATCAGCCGAATGTCGTTTAAGTTATGTCCTGTTGCTCCTGTGACAAACTGATTGCCAAGTTTGGCGAAAAACCGCCCAGAATCGTTGTTTTCAAGAAATTTCTGCACAGGCAAATTTTTTTGTTTGGCTCGAGCGGCACTATCCAGAGACAGAAACGCCCCAGCCGCACTCGAGTTGCCGTCTATGCCGTCCGAACCCGCCGCCAATGCTTCTATGCCAAAATCGCCAAGCTCGTGCAGTAACCACAGCAAAAATTCTTGGTTGCGCCCACCCATGCCATTGCCGTGCACTGTGACTGGTGCTTCGCCCCCTGAAATCAGCACCAAGGGTGCGGCTGCTGGGCTTGAATGCTGAACAATGCTTTTGATGATTGCTGCATGAAATCGCGCCAATTCTCGAGCCTCGCCCGTAAACGAATCCGACAAAATCATCGCTCGATACCCCTGTCGCTCGAGATGCGCTTTGGCGGCTTGCAGCAAATGAAAATTCGAGCCAATCACCTTGTTTTGCACTCGAGCCGCCTCGAGTTGTGGCGGTTGCGGGAGTTTGCCTTTTACCCCTGCTTGCAAATGTGCTATCGCCTCGGGTGCTTCGATGTTGTAGTGCTCAAGAATTTTAAGCGCTTCGCTAAATCCAGATTTGTTGGGTGCAGTCGGTCCGGAGGCAATAAGGGAAATATCATCACCCACGACATCGGACAAAATCAGGCTTTGTATTTTGGCTTTGGTCGCTGCTGCGAAACGCCCGCCTTTGACCCGAGACAAGGCTTGACGCACGGTGTTCAGTGCGCGGATATCCGCGCCTGACTTTAACAGTGCGGTGGTGATGTCCTGCTTTTGCTCGAGGGTGACACCCCAAGGTGCACAAAATAGCGCGCTCCCTCCGCCCGAAATCAGGACCAGCACATGGTCAGTTGCGTTTAAGTTTCTAACGAACTCGAGCGCACGCTCGGCAGCAGCCACACTTTTGATCGAAGGCACTGGATGCGTGCCACTTACAATCTCCCCATATTCGAGAATTTGGTTATCTGTGTTGGGTGGTACTGCTAAAAACCGTGTATTTGGAAAACGTTCACGCGCCGCTTCAAGCATCGGGAGCGCCGCTTTTCCGATTGCCAAAATAAGACTTGGAGCAATATTTGGTAGGTATTGTGTCACCAGCTTTTTGGGATGTGTTGCCTCGAGTGCGGCAAAATAGGTCTGCTCAAGCAAAACACGGTGCATAGCCAGCAGCTTAGCAAGTATAATGGGGCAATGTATACGCTCGAAGAGGTCAATGCTTTTTCCGAGCAACGTTTTGAGGTGGTGTTCAAAAATATCCTCGAGAATTGCCCGCACTATGCCCTTAAAGCGGCAAAAGCTCGTCCCTTTAGGGATTTAGCAGCCATGCATGCGGCATTTATGGCTGGAGTTGCTGCCGACCCACTCGAGCAGCAGCTTGTGTTGGTGCGCGCCCACCCAGATTTGGCTGGGAAGGCGGCAATGGCGGGCGAGTTGACCGAAGAATCCAGCAATGAGCAAAAAGGAGCGGGTCTAGATCGCCTTTCTCCGCTCGAGTACGCCGATTTTATGCGTATAAATGCTGCGTACAGAGCCAAATTCGCTATTCCATATATCGTTTGTGTCAGAGAAAACACGAAAGAAAGTATCCTAGCTGCAGCGCCGATTCGTTTAGCCCATGACTTTGAAACCGAATTGAGTATTGCATTGGGGGAAATTGCTAAAATCGCAAAGTATCGTCTGCTGGATTTGGTAAAGGAGTAGTCTTATGCCAGTAAAAGTGAAACTCGGACAAAACAATTATGGTAAATCGGATGTGCGGCTGTTCAAGGTCTTCAGGGATTCGAGCCGCCACAAGATTAAAGATGTATGGCTAGATGTCGCTATGCAAGGCGATTTTGAGGCAGCCCATACCAGAGGCGACAATACCGACTTACTCGCCACCGATACCGTTCGCAATACCATCTATGCTCTTGCCAAAGATGGTCTGACCTCGAGTATCGAAGAATTTGGCAAACACCTGATTCGGCATTTTGTCAACGCTGGTCCTCGGGTTCAGTCTGTGCGCGTTAAGCTGCTCGAACATCGCTGGCAGCGAATGAACAACCACGACCACAGCTTTATACGCGATTTGGGTAAGCATACGGCAACCGTCGAGGGCGATGGGCAAAATTTTGTGGTCTCGAGTGGTGCAGACGAACTCTATGTCCTGAAAACCACCAATTCGGGCTGGGAAGGCTACCTAAAAGAGCGGTATACCACCTTGCCCGAAACAAACGACCGAATCCTTGCTACAGTCGTCACTGCACAGTGGCTCTACAACACCACAGGTGTGGATTACGATGCGGTGTGGGATAGAGTCTATGCGCAAATCCTCGAGACCTTCACCAATCACTATAGCCCAAGTGTGCAGAACACTCTTTACTTAATGGGCGAAGCGGTGCTTGGGGCTTGCCCCGAACTCGAGAAAATTCACTTTAGCTTTCCCAACAAGCACCACATTTTGTACAATTTGGAGCGCTTTGGAATACAAAACCAGCAGCAAATATTTCATGCCGATGCCGAACCGTACGGCTTAATCGAAGGTTGGGTGGAACGAACATGAGTGCTGGTCTAACCACCCATGCAAGTGCTGGTCTAACCACCCATGCGAGTGCTGGTCTAACCACCCATGTTTTAGATACGATGAATGGAAGACCTGCTGCGGGTGTCAAGATTGCGCTTTATCGCCTCGATGGTGAGTCTCGAGAACTCTTAAAAAACACTGTCACTAACCAAGATGGACGTACCGATGAGCCGCTCATTGCTCGAGGTCACTTGGAAAAAGGGCGCTACGAATTGGTGTTCGAGGTCGGTGAGTATTTTGGTCTCGAGGGTATTGGTTTTCTCGAGTCCGTGCCGATTCGTTTTGGTATTGCTGATACCGAGCAGCACTATCATGTGCCGCTTTTGGTTTCGAAGTGGGCGTATAGCACCTACCGAGGTTCATAAGTCAAGAAATGCAAATTGCGCGCTTGGGGTCACGGTGTACTCCGCCTTGGTGCCATTGAAAAATTTAATAGCGATTCATACCAGTTAGACCGAGGCTCGAGCCACTCTAGCCACCCTCATGGATAAGGTTATAGACGATGCCGATATCGTGTAGAGCACTACCAAAAATCCTGAGCTGTGGTGTAGATTGGTGTATGTCCGAAACCCAACTTGTCGTCAATGGCAAGTCATACCAAATCCAAAATCTCGAGCCACACACCACTTTATTGCACTGGCTGCGTGAAATTGGTTTGACTGGCTGCAAGGAAGGCTGTGCCGAAGGCGAATGCGGTGCGTGTGCTGTATTGGTGCGAAAATCCTTCACTGAGAATAACTCGAGGCTGATTGCGGTGAATGCTTGTTTAACTGCGCTAGCCGCTTTGCACCAACAAGAAATCATCACCGCCGAAGGCTTGGGCAGCCCCCAAGCCCTGCATCCTGTGCAGGAGGCAATGGTGCGCTTTGGCGGTTCACAGTGCGGTTACTGTACACCAGGATTTATCTCGAGTATGGCAAATGAATATTACCGTCCAGAGCGTCAAGAATTTGACCTCGAGGCATTGTCGGGTAACTTATGCCGTTGTACTGGATATCGCCCAATTGCCGATGCTGCCCACGCTTTGAGTTTGCCAGACCCTACAGATCCTTTTGTGGTACTGCAAAAGTCCCCTGCTCCGCCTTTGCGTGCCTACCAGCTCGAGCATCAGGGGAGTAGGTTTTTCCGACCAGAAAGCCTTGCAGATGTTTTTGCACTCCTGCAAACCTATCCAAAAGCCAAGCTCGTTGCTGGCAACACCGATTGGGGTGTGGAAGTTAATTTGCGCCACTCGAGGGCAGGCGTGCAAATTTCTATTGCGCACCTGCCAGAATTGCGCCAGATTGTGCACGGCAAGGACTATCTTGAGTTAGGAGCGGCGCTTACGCTTTCTGAACTCGAACATAAGTTGGGGTATACTGTTCCCCTACTAGGGCAATGGTTTAGCTACTTTGCTTCGCGCCTGATTCGTAATTCTGCAACCTTGGGAGGCAATCTTGGTACCGCTTCGCCAATCGGCGATTCACCTCCTGTGTTGTTGGCGCTAGAGGCTGAAGTAGTTTTAGCAAGCCAACAAGGGCAACGTGTTGTGCCACTCGAGCAATTTTTTTTAGGCTATCGGAAAACTCAACTGCAAGCCGGAGAACTGATTCAAGCCGTGCGGATTCCCAAAGATTTGGCACCGATTACAAAATTTTACAAAATTGCCAAGCGCCGTTTTGATGATATCTCGAGTGTTGCTGCTGCCTTTGCGTTGCGGCTTGAGTCCGGGGTGGTACAACACATCAGAATTGGCTTGGGGGGTGTGGCTGCCACACCAATTCGCGCACTCGAGGCAGAAGCATTTTTAGTAGGTAAGCCTTGGATACCACAAACGCTGCAAGCCGCTGCCAAAATCATGATGCAAGCTGGTACGCCACTCGATGACCACCGCGCTAGCGCGGCGTACCGCAGAGCGATGCTCGAGCAATTGATGCTGAAGTTTTTTGCGGAGGTGCAATTATGAGTGTCGGTCAGACTATTTCGCACGAGAGTGCCGCCTTGCATGTGACGGGATACGCACTTTACACCGACGATCTCGGTGGACGCTTGCAGGGTTTGCTTCACGCGTATCCTGTACAGTCACCACACGCACACGCCAAAATCTTACGCCTCGAGACCGATAAAGCGCTCGAAATTCAAGGTGTGGTGCGGGTATTGACTGCCGCCGATGTAGTGGGGGTCAACGATGCTGGTGTAAAACACGATGAGCCGCTTTTTCCAAGTATTGTGCAATTTGTTGGACACGCAGTTTGTTGGGTACTTGCCGATTCGCTCGAAGCAGCCCGCCGCGGTGCTGCTGCTGTCGAAGTTGAATATGAAGTCCTGCCTGCAGTCGTATCACTGCGCGATGCGATTCTAGCCGAATCTTTCCAAGGTAACTCGCAAACCCTTCTGCGTGGCGATACGGCGTTGCTCGAGACTGCGGCACATGTTTTTTCGGGCGAATTCGAGATGGGTGGACAAGAGCATTTCTACCTCGAGACTCAAGCTTCGCTGGCAATGCTCGATGAGGCTGGGCAGGTATTGATTCAAGCCAGTACCCAACATCCCAGCGAAACGCAAGAGATTGTGGCACACGTCTTGGGAATCCCTAGCCATGCGGTTACGGTTCAATGTATTCGCATGGGTGGTGGTTTTGGTGGCAAGGAGATGCAACCACATGGTTTCGCTGCCATTGCGGCACTCGGCGCAACACTGACTGGTCGCCCTGTGCGCGTGCGCCTGAACCGTACTCAAGACCTGACCATGACCGGCAAACGCCACCCGTTTTTAGCGCGTTGGAAAGTTGGTTTTGACTCGAGCCTGCACTTTTTAGCGCTCGAGGTCGAGCTTTTTGCCGATGGTGGTTGGAGCCTTGACCTCTCCGAGCCTGTGTTAGCGCGTGCGCTATGTCATCTCGATAACGCCTATTTTATCCCACATTTTCGGGCATTGGGGCGCGTCTGCAAAACCAATAAAACCTCGCAGACTGCGTTTCGTGGCTTCGGTGGTCCTCAAGGCATGCTGGTGATTGAAGATATCATCGGGCGTTGTGCGCCGCTTTTAAATGTGCCTGCGCACGAGTTGCGGCAGCGTAACTTTTACCAACAAGGACAGTCTACGCCCTATCAACAACCTGTCAAAGACACTGAGCGCATGTCGCGCATTTGGAATCGATTGCTCGAGACTAGCCAATTCGCGCAGCGCCAGCTCGAGATTGCTGCGTTTAATGCACAAAACGATAACACCAAGCGCGCTATCGCCATCACTCCGGTCAAATTCGGGATTTCTTTTAACTTCACCGCTTACAACCAAGCAGGTGCCTTGGTCTTGGTCTATAAAGATGGCAGTGTACTCATCAATCATGGAGGCACAGAAATGGGTCAGGGGTTGCACAGC
>JBKBVO010000148.1:0-6078 GCA_046289535.1 Deinococcales bacterium
AAAAACAACAAGCCTTGCTGGTGGCTCGAGCCGATAACTTGGGTAAGGGTGCAAGCGGTGCAGCAGTACAAAACCTCAGCCTGATGTTGGGGCTACCACACCCAGCCTGATGTTGGGGCTACCACACCCAGCCTGATGTTGGGGCTGCTCCATCCGACAAATTGTCGTAGACTACACTTATGGACATCCTCAATTTGCTTGAACTCGAGCACGCTGCCAAACAGCAAATGCAACAAACTGCTTTTGACTATTATGTTTCTGGTGCGGACGACGAAATCACGCTGCGCGAAAACCGCGAGGCATATACCCGCCTCAAGCTGAATTACCGTGTTTTAACAGGCGTTGGTGCACGCAAACTGGAAACTACACTTTTGGGGCAACGCCTGAGTATGCCCGTGATTGTCGCGCCTGCTGCTTTCCAGCGCCTTGCGCATGATTCAGGTGAACGAGCAACGGCAGCAGCCACACAAAAAGCTGGCACCGTGATGTGCCTCTCGACACTCTCGAGCACCAGTTTAGAAGAGATTCGCGCCAGCCAGCCGGATTTGCCGCTCTGGTTTCAGGTTTACCTTTACAAAGACCAAGCTCTCAGCCGTGACCTTGTGGCTCGAGCCAAAGCCGTAGGTGCACAGGCGCTAGCGCTGACCGTAGATGCTCCAGTTTGGGGAAGGCGCGAACGCGACATCCGCAACCAATTTACTTTGCCCAAACATATTCATCTTGGTAACCTGATGAGTGGCTTAGATTCCCTGCCCAGCGGCAGGGGTTCGGGGCTAAGTGCCTATGTTCACGAAATGTTTAAGCTCGATTTAGACTACAAAGACCTCGAGTGGCTTAAAGCCGAAAGCGGCTTGCCAATACTGGTCAAAGGTATTTGCCACCCCAAGGATGCTGTGTTATCGCTCGAGCATGGAGCCGATGGCATTTGGGTATCCAATCATGGCGGCAGGCAACTCGACACGGCCCCTGCCACGATTGAGGTACTACCTCGAGTGGCAGATGCGGTAGCAGGACGCGCCCCGATTATTGTAGATGGAGGCGTGCGGCGCGGCACCGACGTAGTCAAAGCCTTGGCGCTGGGCGCAAACGCTGTTGCTATTGGCAGACCAATTTTATGGTCGCTCGCGCTTGGTGGCGAGGCAGCAGTGACACACACGCTCGAGTTACTACGCCACGAAATAGACTCGGCGCTGGGTTTGTGTGGCTATGGGGATTTAAATGTGCCAAAAGATTTAATTTTTAAGCCTTGAACCAACAACATTCACCATCTAAAATCAAACTCCTGTTAATTCTTGGTCTACATATTGTAGGTTGTAGAGTTTCGCATAATACCCACCCTGCTGCAAAAGCTCGTTGTGGCTGCCTTGTTCCACAATTCTACCCTTTCGCATCACAACGATGCGGTCACAGTTTTTAATTGTACTTAAGCGGTGTGCAATAACAATACTGGTGCGTCCATGCATGACTTTTGCAAGTGCATCTTGGATTTGCAACTCGGATTCGGTATCTATATTGGCAGTGGCTTCGTCGAGCACCAATAAAATATCAGGGTTGGCAATCAAAGCCCTTGCGAACGCCAAAAGTTGTTTTTGACCTGTAGAGAGTGTTGCCCCACGTTCTTTGACTTCGGTGTTGTAACCATTTGGTAAGCTCGAGATAAACTCGTGTACCCCAACGTATTTACAGGCTTGGATGATTCGCTCGAGCGGAATGCTTTCATCGTTCATTCGCAGGTTGGATTCGATAGTGCCACTAAACAAATACACATCTTGCAGCACCACCCCAACATGTTTGCGGAGATCGCGCTGGGCAATTTCGCGCACATCCACACCGTCTACTAAAATTTGTCCTTTTTGAATGTCGTAGAATCTCGAGAGCAAACTGATGATGCTGGTTTTACCTGCACCCGTTGCACCTACCAAGGCTACGCTCTGCCCCGGCTGAACATGCAAATTGATTCCACGCAGCACCCAATCGGTCTCGAGCACTTCTTCATTGATTGGCTTATAACTAAACCAGACATCCTTAAACTGCACTTCGCCCTTAAAGCCGCCTTGAATGGTTTTGGCATTGGGTGCATCGGCAACGATTTCGGGTTCATCTAAAATGCCAAAAATTCGCTCTGCACTTGCCATAGCCGCTTGAAGGGTATTGACTACGTTGCTCAAATCTTCTAAGGGTCGAAAAAAATCAAAGACATATCGTGTAAACGCATAGAGCACACCAATGCTGACCACACCACGCACCGCATCGCCACCGCCTACCCAAACCACGGCAGCAAGTGCAGCATTACCAATAATCCCCACTGTAGGAAAAAAGAAACTATACCAACGCACCGAGCGTAAATACGCACTCAAGAAATCGTTGTTTAATTGGTCAAAATCGCGCTTCTGACGTTCTTCACGGTTAAAAATTTGCACTGTTCCCATACCGGTGATATTTTCGTTAAGGGCAGTATTGACAATAGCTTGCTTCACACGAATTTCGCGGTAAGACTTTCTGAATTGGGTCTGAAAAAAACGCAATGCTGCAAACAAAATTGGTATCACCGCAAAGGCGACTAAAGCAAGTTTAGCGTTCAGTGTAAACATCAAAACTGCGGTTGCAGCAATCACAAACACACTTTGCACCAAGGTCATCAAACCATCGGTGATAAAGCTGTTAATCGCATCTACATCCGAGGTGACTCGAGTGATTAAACGCCCCACAGGGTTGCGGTCAAAGTAAGCCAGTGGTAAGCGTTGCAGTTTAGCAAACAAATCCGCGCGAATATCGAAAAGCACACTCTGCCCCATCAAACCCAGCAAATAATTAAAACCAAAGCGCACTACAAATTCTAAAAGCGCCACCACCGCAATGATAACCCCAATGGTGACCACACCGTTCCAACGCTCATCTATAGAAAGTGCAGCAAAACTCGAGCCTGTTTTGGGGATTAAGTAGCGGTCAATAACCTGTGCTTGCAAAAATGGGTACAGGCGGTTGCTGGCACTGTTCAAAAATGCCAAAACCAACGCTCCCAAAGCAATCCAGATATACGGACGCAGATAGCCAAAAATGCGCTTGGTCAGTTGCCAATCGAATTGTTTTTGGAAAGTGTCTTCTTCGCGCATTATGCTACCTCTTGTTCTTTTGCATCATCAAGTTCGCGCTGCAAACTTTGCTTGCGTTCCATTTCGGCGTAATATCCACCCTGCGCCACCAGTGCTTCGTGACTACCAGACTCGAGAATCTTGCCATCCTCGAGCACAATGATATTTTTGGCAAAGCGCAATGTAGACACTCGGTGCCCAATCAAAATCACTGTGCGCCCTTCAAAAATAGTTTTGAGTTCAGATAGAATTCTGGTTTCGGTTTCGGTATCGACTGCGCTCATGCTGTCGTCTAAAATCAGGATTGCAGGATCTCGGGCGATGGCTCTAGCCAAAGCAGTGCGCTGGCGCTGACCACCCGAAAGGGTAATACCACGCTCGCCTAGGATTGTCTCGAATTGTTCTTTAAACTCGTTTACATCTTTGGAAAGTCCTGCAATTTTAGCGGCACGCTGCACAATATGTGGGTCTGGAATATTTGGCTCGAGAATCTGGACACTGTTAGGCAACCCAAAAGCAATGTTTTCAGAAATTGTGTCGGAGAACAAAAACGGCTCTTGTGGCACTAAACCGATCGCCCCACGCAGGGTTTGTATGCAGATTGTACGCAGGTCGTTACCATCCAGCAAGATCACACCACTGCTTGGGTCAATAAAACGCCCAATCAGTTGTGCAAGCAAGGTTTTACCACTTCCCGTGCGCCCTGTAATGCCAATGATTGTACCTTGGGGGATTTTTAAGTTGATATGGCTTAGCAGTGTGCGGTCTCCCACCTTGAAACTGACATCCTTAAATTCAATTTCACCACTCACGCTTTTGATGTTTGGGTCGGTTCTGGTATCGGTGATTTTGGGTTGAGCATCGAGTATTTCTTGCAAACGTGCCCAACTCGAGGAACCGCGCTGAAAAACATTGGCCAGCCAGCCCACTGCAAGCATGGGCCAGCTCAGTTCAAATAGGTACGTAAAAAATTGCACAAACTTGCCTGGGGTTAATCCTGCGAAATTCGCATTCGCATTACCCGAAAGCGCACCCTGATATAGCAGTTCTCGAGCACCTACCAGCAACACCACCACAAACACCGTATTCATGGCAATGCCAACGGCTGCCCATTCGGGGGCTTCAGCAACGGTTAGTGCCATACTGCGCTTTTTATATTCTCTGTTCATGGTTTTGTACTCGTCAATTTCGCGGTCTTCGATAGCATAGCCCTTGACCACACGAATACCACTAAAATTTTCCTGGGCTTTGGAGCTGATTAAACTTGCTTGTTCCTGTACTGCTACATAGCGTTTGGCAATGATTTTGACCATAATTGCCAACAAACCCGCAATAAAAGGAAAAACCGCAAGCACAATCAAACCCAGTGTTGGCGAAAGCCAAATCATCAGACCCAGACTCATGATCAAGCGCAACAACGTTTGTGAGCCTGCATTGATTCCAAACCCAAGCATCTCGCGCACCATGTTCAAGTCAGAAGTCAGGCGGCTCATGAGGTCACCTGTTTTGTTGTTGTGAAAATACGTTTGGTCAAGTGTAGTCAAGTGGTTAAAAATTGCCTTACGCACATCGTACGCTACGCGAAAACTCGAGACCACGTTAAATTGGCGCTGCAAGAACACAACCACATTTGCTCCCATAGCCGAGAGCACGATGTAAAGTGCATTCAAGCCCACAGTCTCGAGCGTGGCTTTGCCTGCATGGAGTTCGTCAATCACAAAACGCACAAAAAATGGTGGACCAAGGAGCGAAATCCCCACCGAAGTCAAAACACAAAGCATTCCCAATATCCATTGCGTTCGGTAACGCATATAGAACGTCCCTAAGCCACGAAAACCCTCGAACATGACACCTCGCCAACCCGAGTTGAGTGGTCTCGAGTCTGAAGTCGTAATGTATCACCGCCTCTACTTGCAAGGCATACGCTATTTGCATTATTGGCAGGCTTAGGTTAACGCTTGGGCAAGCATAAACTCAATCCTCGAATGCTATTTGCCCGCGCAGACGCCTTGGATAGTGATTTTTGATTGTACCAGCAACCCTTTTGCCCCAACCTAAACCAAAACCTTCAAAACAGAGTTGTACCCATCCCGCAGCACCATCTTTGGAAAGCGTCTCTCCGCGCAAATACGCTGCGACCTCGTGCAACTCGAGTTCTTGCTTGTGGTGTTGCCCAATCTTAGCAAGGGCATGATGTGGCTCGAGACGGTTTTTTTCGAGCTGTGCCACAGGAACCCCAAGCCGCAACGCCTTGATACCATCCATGCTTGGCAACTCCGGATGAACAATTTCGATATTGCCCTTAAACTCGAGTGCCACACCTTGTGGCAAAGAAAATTCGCGCTCGAATTCGCGCCAAATGTTAGGGAGTGGGCGTAATGGAACAGCTTTAGGCTGGTTCTCATCTGCAAGATTTTTTGTCAGGGTTGCCACAAAATGCCCCTCACCGCGTTCAAGGTGTGGCAAGAAATGCTGGGCAGGTACATCCTGGCTAAAAAAATTGTGCTTTTTTAAAAATCGAGCAATCTGGTCTTCGTTTTCTTCAGGCGAAAAAGTACAAGTGCTATAAATAATCTTGCCACCTCCGCGCACCAATTTGGCTGCCGACTCGAGAATCGCACTTTGACGCACAACACACGCTTCGACATGGGCTTGTGACCATGCAGCAATGGCGGCATCGTGCTTTCTAAACATTCCCTCGCCACTGCAAGGCGCATCGAGCAGCACCAGATCAAAAAACGCTCCCCAACGCTGCGCGAGTAGAGCTGGGTCAACGCTCGTCACCGCACCAATACACCCCAAGCGTTCGAGATTTTCTTGCAGTGCCCTTGCTCGGGTAGGATGAATTTCGTTGCAGACCAGCAACCCAGCGTTGTGCATCCGTGCTGCCAAATGGGTGCTTTTGCCACCTGGAGCAGCGCATAAATCGAGGACGCGCAAACCTGCTGGCTCGCCCGCCGCCAACGCTACTGCTTGAGCACTGGGT
>JBKBVO010000149.1:0-6042 GCA_046289535.1 Deinococcales bacterium
AAAACCTTTGCCGAATACAAAGCCGAATATGGGCAGACCTTAGTGACAGGTTTTGCGCGTCTTGGTGGCTATCCTGTGGGCATTGTCGCCAATCAGCGCAGTGTTATAAAAAAGTCTAACAAACTCGAGATAGGCGGAGTTATTTATGCCGAAGCCGCCGACAAGGCTGCGCGTTTTATTTTGGATGCCAACCAAGCGGGTGTGCCGTTAATTTTTTTAACGGACGTGACAGGTTTTATGGTTGGGCGTGATTCGGAACACGCAGGGATTATCCGGCGCGGTGCAAAGATGGTCAATGCCGTTGCAAACAGCGTTGTGCCTAAAATAACGCTGATTATCGGGGGTAGTTTTGGTGCGGGCAATTACGCAATGAGCGGAAAAGCCTACGCGCCACGCTTCATCTATGCGTGGGCAAATGCTAAATATGCAGTCATGAGCGGTAATGCCGCCGCAAAAACGCTATTAGACATTCAACTCGCTCAACTCGAGCGCAATGGACACAAGCCCAACGAATTCGAGTTGCAGCAGCTATTTACCCATATCAAAGAAAAATACGATTCTGAGCTAGACCCACGCTATGCAGCTGCGCGGCTTTGGATAGACGAAATTATCTCGCCGCTCGAGACGCGCCAGCGTTTGTTGCGTTCGCTGGATGTCTGTGCGCTCGAAGGACAGCTTGAGGCATTTAAGACGGGCGTTTTTCAGGTTTAGCTTATGCGCCTCTTGACAGCTCACTGCCTTGTGAATATACTCCTGCGGCTGTAGTTCTGGCCCGTTAGCTCAGTCGGTAGAGCAGCTGCCTTTTAAGCAGTGGGTCGGGGGATCGTGCCCCTCACGGGCCACCAGCAAAAAACGTCTCCGCTTTTAGCGGAGACGTTTTACTTTGGGATTTACTTCATCGGAACGATTTCTTTTTGACCCTTTTGCGACCAACCGATTTGCCAAGCCAGTGCGCTTGGGTAACGGGTAGCAGCATTCCATGTGTAGTTACGCAGACCCTTACGTGCGGTGTAGAGGTCGGTGCGCTCGTACAAAGGAATAGCTGGTAGTTCCTCGTTCCAGATTTTCTGGGCTTCGGCAAGCAGCTTTTTGCGGTCTGTTGGGTTAAATTCACGGCGAGCTTGATCCCAGAGTTTGTCGTATGCGGCGTTGCACCAGCCACCGATGTTTTGTCCGGCAAAGCCGTTGTCTTTGGTTGGCACATTGTCTTTGATGGTCTTGCTGCTCGCATCTTCGCAGTAATACAAGCCCAGGTCTTCGGTCAGGGGTTGTTGTACATAGGCGAATTGAAAAATACCCTTCCACTTGCCCGAGCTTGCTTGGGCAATAAAGGCATCATCAAAGACCACGCTCGAGGGAGCGTTGTTAAAGCGCACATCAATGCCAACTTTTTTGAAATTGTCTTTATAGAATTGCTGATCGCGTTCGCGTACAGCGTTGCCTGCGGTGGTGACATACTCGAGCACAAACTTGACGGTGCGTCCACCAACGTTGCGTTCCAAAATGCCATCTGCGCCAGCCTTCCAGCCTAAAGCAGCAAGGAGTTGCTTGGCGCGTTCTGGATTGTAGCTGTATTTGGTTAAGCCGGCTTCGGAATACACACTGGCTACGCTGTTAACAAAATTGTTGGTGACTTTTGCAGTACCGCCGCGCAGGTCTTGGGCGACAGTTTCACGGTCAATCGCATATATCAGCGCCTGACGGGTGCGCTTATCTTGGAGTTGCAAGTCGGCAACTTCTTGGACGCTTTCGTTAAACTGGTTGATATCCCAGTGTTCCCACAAGGCAGCTTTGGGGGTAAAGACATCGTAAACACCCTTGCTCGAGTCGCGCAGGGTTTTTACGGTGGTGGCGCTGGCGACCAAACCCACGCTCGAGGTGGCATCCACTTGACCTGCCAAAACATTGACTTGAAGCGAGTTGGTATCCTTGAAGAAGCGGTAAGTGATGCGGTCTACACCGTTTGGGTTGTTTTGCCAATAATTGGGGTTGCGCACCAAAGTCCAGCTTTGGTCGCGTGTCCAGCGTTGGAACTTAAATGCACCAGAGGTGACAATTGGACCACCTGCAGCCGTAAAGAACTTATTGGCGAGGAATTCTTTTTGCATCACCTCGATTTGCTGTTCTTTGCTTTTACCCGCAGCCAGTTGTTTGGCGCGCTCCCAGATTGGGCGCACAATATGTGCAGGCGGAACATAATTCTGCACAAAACTCGGAGCCGCCACAGCAAAGAGGTAAGGTGGGTCGTAAGTCAACTCAAAGCTGTTGTCGTCAATCACCTTAAAGGTCTTTGGGTAATTATCGCGGCTCGAGACCGGCAAGCGCTCATCACCGAAAATATCATATGCCAGCTTGAAGTCGGCGGTGGTGATTGGGCGACCATCCGACCACTTAATGCCCGGACGCAAATTCCAACGAACGGTTTGTGCGACCACATCGCCAGCCGCATTTTTGGTTAGTTTTACACCGCCGTTGGCTTCGGTAGGAACCTCGGCTGCCAAGTCGGCTTTGAGTTCGCCATCGAAACCAAAGTACGCTAAACCGCCATATAGCCATGAATTGACTTCGGCGCTGATGGCTTGGTTATTGACAAACGGATCAAGGGCTGTTGGCTGTTGAGTGGTGCCAAGCACCAAAGAGTTATCGGTCGGACCAGCCAAAGCTGCCCCAGAGAGTGCGAGTACACCAAATGCTACCAGTAGTTTTTTGCTCATAATCTTCTCCTCCAAAAGAGAAACACAAAAGACCAAAGACTGTATTCGCCTTTTGCTGTGGATAAGCATTTTGACTTATTTGTGTGTCAAAATTGTGACAAAAACAAAACCCGCCCCAAAAGAGGCGGGTTCTCGAGATAGGATTTACTTAAAGAAGAAGAATGGCACTGGGTTATAGCCCGGAATGACACCCAAGCTGTAGACAAAGTTGGCAAGTGTGTCGCGTACCACCGTGATGTTTGCGGGTTTGGCAATCATGATTACGGGCATGTACTGCGCCAAAATTTGCTGTCCCTCGCGGTAGAGCGCCAAGCGTTCGTTCTGGTTACTGGACTTGGTGCCCTTGTCAAAGATTTCCCAAAGTCGCTTTTCCCAGTTGGTCATCTTGGCAAAGTTGGGTGGACCACCTGCAGTCGCTGGCTTGGTGGCTTGATTCCAGTAGTACAAGCTGCCGCCGGGCTGCCAAATTGGCTTGCGCAACTCGGGGTCTGGCTGGTCGCCAAGCGCCACCATAATCGCCTCCCAATCCGAGCCTAAGCCCGTACCAAGAAGCGTGCTCGAGAGTACGCCTTTTAAGTTGACCTTTACGCCTATTGCCTTGAAGTCGTTTTGGAAGATATTGGCCAGTGGCACCCAGACGGTGCTGTCGGTGCCGTAGGTCAGGCTAAACTCGAGTTGTTTACCGGCGCGGATATTGCGAATACCATCACCATCGGTGTCCCGCAAGCCCATCGCATCGAGTGCCGCGTTGGCGGCTTTGAGATCAAAGTTACCCAAGTAGTTCTTGGTATTGACATAAAAACGCCCTGCAGGTGGCACGCCCATGTGTCCCGGCAGCTGTGCCTGACCGTTGTAGACATCGTTGATAATGCGGTCACGGTTGACTGCAAACTGTATAGCACGACGGAAACGCAAATCCGAAAAAACCTTGGCAAGGTCTGGGTCTTTGGCAACAAAGTTAAATGCCAAGTGTGGCGGGCTGCCGTAAATTGCGTCCTTGAGTTGCGAAACAACCTTCCACTTGGCACCAGCGCGTTCTTGGGCTTTGTAGTCTGGGAATTGCGCACCCGAGATATCCAAGGCATCAAGTGTGCCATTTTTGAAGGCGGCTTCTTGTGCCGCAGGTCCAACCAAAACCAAATACTCGAGTTTATTGATGTACGGCAGTGGGTTGCCTTTAGAGTCCACACTCCAGTAGTCCGGATTTTTGGTCAAGACCACTTTTTGGTTGGGGGTGTAGCTCTCGAGCTTGTAGGGTCCTGTGCCGACGATATCGGCGAGGTTGGAGTTTGTTCCCCACGCGCCGTTGATGTCAGAAGCCTTGCCACCACCCTCAACGGTAAATTTAAGCAACTTGTGCTTTGGCATAATAAAGGTGCGCATCTGTACCAAAAATGCACCGCTCGAGAATGGCAAAGTAAAGCGCACCGTGTACTTGTCTATTTTTTCGAACTTAAATTTCACGCCATTGCTCGAGAAATTGGCAAAGTCGCCGCCGCGTGCTTCGGGGTTGGCGATGATTTGGTCAAAAGTAAAAACCACATCATCTGCGGTGAATTCAACGCCATCGTGCCACTTCACGCCTTGACGCAACTTGAAGGTGTAAACCCGACCATCTGTCGAGGTTGTCCAAGATTCTGCCAAGGCGGGTTCGATTTTGCCCGTAGCGAGGTTGGATTCGATCAAGCCGTTAAACATGTGCTGCGCAATGCGCTGTGCCGAACCGTCAATTGCGCCGTAATACATAAAAGTGGTGGGCGCACTGCCAATCGCTAGCGTCAGGGTACCGCCAGCCTTACCAGTGGTTAGACCAATGTTGCTGTATGTGGGTGATTTCTTTGCACTAGGTGGTGGTGCTGCCAATGCCACAACGGCAGCAGTCACCCCAAGTACACCAAATGCCAATGCAAGACGTTTGTGCATAAGTGATAGACCTCCTCCAAATTTGAAGTCGAGCTTAAGCATACCGCGTATGGACAGCTTGTCAAATAGGATATGAGCGGGAATTCGCTCAATCAGATTTTTGAGGAAACGGCTACACATTTTTTGTGAGTATTTATGCACTTTTTTGTTGGTGGCAAACAGCTTGCAAATACCGTTAAGACTTCTTAGGGCATTGCTCATTGGGACTCAGGAAAAAACGTTGTACCCTACGAAGCGTGAAAAAGTATGTTTTCTTGGCTGGTCTTGCCGCCTTTGCAACCCTTGCCCTTGCCCAAGCAGCACCTACCGTGGATGATTTAATCAAGCGACTTGAGGCAGCACAAAAAACCACCAAAGATTTTCGCAGCAAAATTACAGGCAGTGTTGAACAAGACGGTAAGCCAATTAAAATCGAGGCTACTATTGCAGGTATTGTGGATAAAAAACTCAGTCGCATCGAGTTTCTCGCTCCGGATACCTTGGCAGATAACATTTTGATTGTAGACAACCAAAATGTGTTCAATTACCTGTTTTTGACCAATCAAGTCACCATTTCTAAGTCCTCGAGTGGTACCGAGGTTGGCGGCTTTAACTTTAACCCCAACCAATTAAACGACTTCGATACCGCCTTTCCTCGAGCCAACTTAAACTTTGCGCCCGTTAAAGCTGAAAACAGCAACTTTGGCAAGACTTGGCTGGTCGAAGCGACACCCAAGAAAAAAGGCGACTTCGAGTACGCCAAGGTCAGGATTTGGGTGCTCGATAGCCCGGCGCGAGTGGTGCGTTTCCAAAGCTTTGATGAAAAAGGTGCAAGCCAAATTGATATTCAGATTCCCGAGTGGAAAACCAACCAAAACCTCAAAATCGCCGACCTGTGCAAGCTGCCCAAGGATGCCGAAATAATCCGCAAGGGTAGCGGCTTAAAAAAGAACAACTGCAACATTTAAAGCCTTACGGTCGAGCCAGTTTTTGCGCTTTCGTACGCCGCCAGCACCAAACGCACACTCTCGCGCCCATCCTCGCCTGTACAAACGGGCGAGCTTTTATTTTGGATAGCCTCTAGAAAGGCTTTGATTTGGCTGCTGTGACCGCCTTCATTGCTAACCTTGTAGACTGTGCTGTCCCTTGCGCCCCAATCGCTTGGCTGGCTGTGGCGGTGATGGTGTTTTAAGTCGCGTGCTTGCCCACCTGCAAAACTGCACTCGAGTGTACCACGAGTGCCGTAGACCCAAAATCCTTCTTCAAAACCAATGCTCGACCATGAATTCTCTACACTCGCGAGCGCTCCGCTTTGTAGCTCGAGGTGTGCAAGTGCCAAATCCTCGACCTCGATGGGGTAAGAGCGTGTTTATAAAGTGGGTAAAGCCGGTCAGAATTAAGCTGTGAAACAAAAAATCTACACCAG
>JBKBVO010000150.1:0-2081 GCA_046289535.1 Deinococcales bacterium
CTTGCTTGGACTTGGGTGTTTACAAAGCGCCCGAGCGCAGACGCTTGAACTCTCGGGTAGCTACCCTTTTAGCATTCAAGCAGCCATGTACGGCATTAGCCTCTCTGATGCGATATCTTTAGATTTGGCAGCTTCCACAGACCGCCTCAAATTGGAAGCAGCAGCGATTCTTGATCTTGCGCCAGTTGGCAATATCAATGCAAGCGCCAGCCTGGAATTTGCCTATGTCGGGCGTTTGCGTGCTCGAATCGCCACCCAAGCCACGCTTGGTTCGGCAACGGTGGGTTTGGGAGCATGGCTTTGGAGTGCTGCCCCTGCCAATTTTGACCAATTCGAGGTCTACGGCGCAGACCCATTACCTAATTCTGCGAGTGGTTCGAGGGTGGATTTAAATATGGGTCTGCGCATCTCCAGACCACTTTCACTTTTGGCGGCTTTTCGTTTTGGCAGCGATATCTCGAGTGTACGTTTGGGGTTGCGCCTACGTCAATCTGACCTCGAGTGGTATACGGGTATCTACAGTGTTGCACAGGTTGGCGGCTCGGTTTACTTACTGCAAACAAGCCTAGGTTTGCCACTTTTTGAAACCATGCAACTTTCCTTGACTGGGGGGGTGGGGTTTTTTGATGCCAACTTTGCTTTCGAGGCAGGGGGGCAGTTGGCTTGGAGTGTTTTCGAGAATTTGCAATTCAATTTGGCAGTCGCTTATCAGCCCTGGCGCTTTGATGTCCTGCCCTTGCGCAGTAGTGTTGGACTCGAGTTTGCACCTGGATTTGGGGTGTTATACCTAAATGGCTTTGCGGGACGCACACAAAATGGCATTATCGGTTGGGGCTTGCGCCTTACCTACCGCGTTACCCTCGAGGAGCTTTTTCCAAGCCAAGAAGCAAGAAAATAATGAGCGCGTACTCGAATTCATGTCAATAAAAAAGCCATAAAGGTCGCCCTTGGTCTTCTCGAGTGACTGTGTTACATTTGCGCCGATGAAGAATCTTTACCATCTTCCTGCCGGCTCTAACCTTCCCGAAGTGATTCATGTCGTGATTGAGGTACCGCGTGGCAGTGCAAACAAGTATGAATACGACAAAAACCTCGGGGTGATTAAATTAGACCGCGTTTTGTACGCGGCAATGCAGTACCCCGGAGATTACGGCTTTATTCCAAGTACCTTGGGCGGCGATGGCGACCCGCTCGATGCCCTGATTCTCTCGACTCACCCGTTTTTGCCAGGGGTCTTGGTGGAGTGTCGCGTTTTAGGCATGCTCGAGATGTCTGACGACAAAGGACGAGACGAGAAAATTTTGGCAGTCCCCGCCGATGACCCGCGCTGGGACGACTTACAAACCCTCACCGATGTTCGCAGCCATCGCTTGGCAGAAATCGAACACTTTTTCCTCGAATACAAGACCTTGGAAGGAAAAAGTGTGAACTCTGAGGGCTGGCGCAGCAAAGAAGATGCGCTCGCCTGCATTATAGACGCGATTGAACGCGCCAAAAAACAGCCCCAAGAATAAGTGTACACCTTTTGCACAACAGCCGCTGTGCGCTAAGTCTCAGACAACCTCAAAATCGCAAGGTAAAATACTGTACCGAAGCAGACCAAAACACATCATTTCACGCTTCGGTACAGGAGGCGTACCATGAACGTCTACAAATTGGTCGGACGCAATCTCGAGGTCACACCCGCCATCCGCGACCACGTAGCGCAGCGATTAAGTAAACTCGAGCGATTTTCACCGCACATAGTGGATGCCAAAGTGGTGCTCAGTGTCAAGCACGACGGACGCGCCAATGCTCCACACCGTGTCGAAATGCAGCTCAATGTGCCGCATGGTGTGATTCGTGCCGAAGAGGCTGGAACGGATATGTACACGGTCATAGATACGGCTGTTCATGTCTTGGAGCGACAACTCAAAAAGTTCCGTACCAAGCTGATCACCAGAGAGCAGCGCGGCGAATTAGTTCAAGAGCCTTTGCACGACGAGGAAATCGAAGAATTCCGCCCCGAGATTGTGCGCAATAAACGCTTTGAGGTGCGTCCCATGACTCCAGAGGATGCTGCCGCACAAATGGAGGCGCTT
>JBKBVO010000150.1:2091-6000 GCA_046289535.1 Deinococcales bacterium
GGGCATGATTTCTTTATGTTCGAAAACTCGAGAACCGAGCGTATCAGTGTGATTTACAAGCGTAAGGATGGAAACTACGGCTTGCTCGAGCCACACGGGTAAAAGCACCTGCTGCCCCTCGAAAACTGAAGGGGCAGCTTTGTTTTAATTTTATTTCAAAAGCATAGAAGTGAAATGCTTGCGTGCCTTTGCCACTTTTGGCGCAACAACGCCCACACAGTAGGGCTGAAGAGGGTTGCGCGCAAAGTAATTTTGGTGGTATGCCTCGGCGGAATAAAACACCTCGAGCGGCTTTACTTGGGTAACAATTTTGTTTTCGTAGACACTCGAGAAAGCAGCAATTGCCTCTTGGGCAATTTGGAGTTGCACTTCCGAATGGGTCAAAATAATACTGCGGTAACTTTCACCAATATCGTTCCCCTGCCGATTTAGGGTGGTGGGGTCGTGAATGGTAAAAAAGACATTTAAGAGGTCGCGGTAGGAAATCTGGCTTGGGTCAAATTCGACCTGAACCACTTCGGCATGACCTGTGGTTTCGCTGCACACTTGTTGATAGGTCGGGTTTTTGGTGTGCCCCCCTGCGTAGCCACTGACCACTTTTTGTACCCCGCGAAGCTCGAGAAAGACCGCCTCGAGACACCAAAAGCACCCACCACCAAGCGTTGCTGTTTCCATTCCTTAGAGTGTACATGACAAATGATGGGAAATGTCAGACTTGCTGTGCCAGCCACAACACCAAGGCTTTTGATGTGGCAAGGTTGGTGGCAAGTGGTACGTTGTGCACATCGCAAATCCGCAACAGCGCCGAAACATCGGGTTCGTGCGGTTGGGCAGTCAGGGGATCACGGTAAAAAAAGACTGCCAGTACACGGTTTTCAGCAATTGCCCCACCAATTTGTTGGTCGCCACCTAAGGGACCGGACATCAGGCGCGTAACCGCTAAACCTGTTTGCTCGGAAATCACCCTGCCTGTCGTACCCGTACCAACCAAACCAAAACGGGCGAATAGGGCTTTGTTTTCTAAGATAAAACGAGCGAGGTCGTCTTTTTTATCATCGTGGGCAATCAGGGCAATCAGTTCTCGAGACACAGATGCAGTGTAACATCCTCGCCTACTTGTGGGTCTGATGTGCATGAGATAGCTGTATTTATGTTACCAACAGCAAAGATGTATCAAGTGGCTGGCGCTCCTTGAGCATCGTTTGAGTGCAGCATTGTCAAAACCAAATTTTTATCTCAACCAAGATGCTATGCTCTATTTATGCTCATCATCCGCGAGTTTCAGCCTCAGGACTACGATGGTCTGGCATGGCTCGAGAACGCACTTTACGGTGGGCAAACCACAAGTTCCGAACTCGAGCAACGCGACTCGGCACGCTTTGCAAACTTGGGGTTTTTACGTCTGGTAGCGCTGTATGGTTGGGGCGAACTGATTGGCTATATCGAAGCCACACAACGTCCCGCGCCTTGGTTTTCACGCGGAGAGGTACGCCTTGCAGTGCGCGAGGATTTCAGGCGGCGTGGTATTGGTGGGGCACTTTTAGGGGTTCTCGAGACCGAATTGCGTGCCAAAGGCTCTGATTTAGTGATGCTCTACACCGGCGAGTTTGATGCAGGTCTGAACCATTTTTTATGGCATCGTGGTTACTCGGAAAGTTTTCGCGGTTACTCGCAGTGGCTGGCGCTCGAGAAGGTTTCACCCGACCATTTTTTTGTGGACTGGCAGCGCTTAAATGCCGCCGATGTGCATTTGCGTTCGCTCGCCCAACTGCGTCATGAATGGGATTGCGCTCAGAAGTTTTACGAACTGTATTTAACTCTCGAAAACGATGCTCCTCGAGCCGACCCAGAATACACCCCTGTAGGCTTTGAAGAGTTTTGCTATACCAATTTCGATAGCCCATCTGCTCTCCCCGAAGGTGTGACCATTGCAGTACAGCACGGGCGATATATTGGCTTAAATATCTTGTATTTAGACTCGAGCGGCGAGGTACTGCACAATGGGCTGACTGGCGTGAGGAGTCATGTTCGGGGCTTAGGCTTGGCGCTTGCGCTGAAACTCGAGGGCATTCGTTTTGCCCAAAGGCGTGGTTTTCGGGGTATCACCAGTTTTAATGCCAGCACCAACAAAGCAATTTTGCGCCTTAACGAAAAATTGGGATTTGAACGCAGCCCTGCAACCATCGAGTGGCGTAAACGGCTATAGCTTCTACGCAGGTTTACTTGTAATCAGCACACCCTCGAGCAAACGCTTATGGGCTGTCCGAATCTCTTGGCGTGAAATACCACCCATAGTGCGAAACCTGTATAAAAGCAATAGTGCATAGGCTGCTATACTCAAGCCCATGCTACTCACCCTGCGCTGCGAACTGACTCAACTCGAGTTAGGCGCAGAACTCGAGGATGCGAGCCGCTACGCTGACATCATGGTCGGCAGGCTCGAAATTGTCTGCGAAGCACTCGAAGCCATTGGCTTACGCCGCCGCGCCGAACTGATGCGTGGCTGGCTAACACGTTGGCTCAGGGTTGTGGATGTATTGTTTGAAGAGCGTTTGGCGCAAAATGCCTTGCTGCCGAGCAACCAACTCGTGGAGTCAGTGCAGTCCAAAAAAATGCGGGACGCTTCGTGATTATTTGTTCATGCCCTCGCTGGTTAGAAAGTTTTACAAACTTACTCAGCCCCGCTCGAGACTGCGTAGCCTATTTGGAGCTGGTGTTCCCAAATGGCTCACTTGGGGCTGATGCTTGCCAAAACTTCGGCAGTCGCAGCCACAACTTGGTCTATTTCGGCTTTGCTCATCACAAATGGTGGCAGGTAGCGCATCACCGTTGGAGTAGCACTGTAGGCTAGAACTCGATGCTCGCGCTCGAGCACAATGCTGTGTTTGTTGTAAACCCCAGAATCGTAGCGGGTTTCGGTAGCAATCAGGTTGGCAGTGCAGCTGGCGGTTTGGGTCATGAGCCGCATTTTGAGCGACAAGGCAGGGGAATATGTCTAGAACTTGACAGCCTCGGCACTTACGTTTACACTTCGTATTCGCGAGGTGGGCGTAGCTCAGCCGGTTAGAGCGCTGCTCTGTGGAAGCGGAGGTCGCGGGTTCAAGTCCCGTTGCCCACCCCAAGAAGCTGTTTTATCACCTCTAGACGCGCATGCCAAAACCTGCTGCGTTCGGAGGCTTGATATATAGCTGACAATCTGTACGTAGATTCGCGTGCGTAAAAAAAAGAGTTCTGGAGGTGTTTGTGTCTGTTATCGCTCAGTTGTTGCTTTTCACCGCAAGGCAGGAGGTCGCGCGCGGCGACAACCCGCCCAAGAGTCCGGCACTCAATACCCTGCGTATTGCTCTGCTCGTTTACCCGCTTGCCTTGCTCGGGGCGGGGCTTTCGTCGCTTCTCGGCTCGCTCATTATCCAGCGTGGCGCTAACGAAAATACAGCGTCTGTTTCGCAAGGTATAGACCAAGCCCTTACCGCGTTCTATTTGGGCGTTGTTTTTGCCCCTATTGTCGAAGAAATTGTCTTCAGAGGGTGGCTCAAGCTTAAACTTAGGTACATTTTTGCCGCACTTGGCTATCTGTTGTACCGAGTTGTGATTGTCATTCTGAGCAATACCGCTCTAGAGGCAATCGAAAGCTTACCGGATAAGGGGTTTGTTCTGCAGGCGGTCATACTTCCTTTTGGTTTGATTGGGCTGGGCTATTTGTTAGGTAAGTTTCTCGAGTCGGCAAGCGCGACAAAGCAACTGAATGCGCGCTTAGAAGAACAGGGCGAACAAAAAAGCAGAATGCTCATTGTTTTAAGCACGCTCCTCTTTGCCTGGATTCACGGCGGTAACGTTTTTTCTTTCAATCAATTTTGGTATCTCGCTCCGCTGCTGACTCTCTCGCAGCTTATCGGCGGGTTCGTGTTC
>JBKBVO010000151.1:0-5877 GCA_046289535.1 Deinococcales bacterium
CGAGCCATGAACTATGTTCTGTGAGTTGCTCAAAGTTATCTAAAAACAACAGCATCTCCTTGGCACGTAAATGGTTTTGCAGTTGCACCTCGGTTTTTGTGGCTCCAGAAAAAGCAAAACTTACCGCCGATGCAATTCCAGAAATCAATAATTCGAGCGAGAACACCCCAACCAAAGGAACAAACCAAACACCATCAACAAAGTGGCTTGGCTGCTCGCGCAATGCCTCGATAACAAATCGGGTTTTGCCCACCCCACCCAAACCAACCACTGTAATGAGGCGGCATTCGGGGTTGTAGAGCCATTGCTTAAACCGCTCGAGTTCGGATACACGTCCAAAAAACCTCGCTGCAAATTCGGGTAAGTTGTGTTTAGGTGCTAACCCTTGGTTTGCATCGAGTCCTTGTGCCAAGCGTATTGTGGACTCGAGTGGGGTCATGCCTTGTTCGCGCAACTTGGCAGCGAATTCTGCAAATAGCACCAAGCCTCGGGCTGGTTGACCGGCAGCGTGTAGCACTTGCAAAATGCGCTGAAAAACGCTTTCATCAAAAGGGTCTTGTTGCCATGCTCGCAATAGCCAGCGTTCGGCTTCTGGGTAAGCATTTTGCGCTGTTAGGCGCTCTACTTCTTCAAGCAGAGCAGAGCGCCAAATCCGTGCTAAATCGCTACGCTCGAGTTCAATCCAAGCATCAAACCCAACCAAACCTGGAAATTGGACTCCTTCCAAAAAAGCGCCTTTGTATAATTCAAGCGCTCGAGTATAGTTTTTTTCTGCAATCGCGCTACGAAAATCTGTCACATCCGAAGCCAAAACCAAGCGCAGGCGGCTGGGTTCTGCCTCGAGTCCTGCTGCCCAAGAGCGTTGTTTGAGCCGATACAGTAGTTTTCGCAGGTTGCTTTGTGCCAAACTTTCTTCAGCATCGGGATAATATAAATACATCAGCTCGCTGCGTCGCACCCAATCGCCACGCACTGCTAAATATAGCCCCAAGGAAATTGGTCGCTCGATGGGTAAATCTTGCATGGTTTGCTCGACCTCAAGTTGAGGTGAGCCAAAAAGTCGCAAGCGTACTGGCATAAAACCTATTATGCTCGACTTTTGGTGTCAGTGTACCAGTGTGATATTCATCCCCCAAGCCCAAATGCCTCTGATGTACTCCCATGCGCCCATAGATGCTCGAGCTTGGCTTGAGCTTCTGCTACTGTGGGGCAGTGCCCATCTTCTACCCACCAAAGCACTGTACCCGTCTTGCCAAGAGGCACAAACCACTCGCGGCGGCGCTTGAGGTAATGCGTGTGCCCAGAGTTAAAAACGTAGTGCTTTAAGCTGTCTAAATCTGTCCAAACGCTCAAATTGACAATTAAACTCGGGTCATCAAAAATCTGGACACTTGTGGCATTGTTGGAATCATCCTTCAAGCGCCAGACAAACCCCGGACTTTCTTCGGCAAGCAAATTGATTGCATTCAATGCCAAAACAAAATCTTGCATTTCGGGTGACTCGAGCGAATGGGCAAGGCGGGCAATATTGAGTTCAGCTAATTGTATTTGGTCATTTTAGCATTCTCTAAAATCAAAGCTATTGCTTGGCAAAATAGCCTAATGCTGTTTGGTTGTGTGGCTCGAGTTCTAGCCTCTGAGTTGTAACTCTGGTAGCCCAAAATAGGCTTGGCGTAGTGTGTTTCGAGTTGTTTGTAAATTTTTGTCAAGCAGCACATCATCTTGACTAAAGGCACGAACCCATGTATGCCCAGATTGGGTTTTGCCATGTTGCACGCCTTTTGGCAATACAAAAGGCATCTTTTGTTTTCCAATACATATTCCTGTCAAGCTATGGGTATTTGCTTCGAGCAACCCAAAAGCACCATAATCGGTGTGCAGGGGTTCTAGGACAAAGCGTTCGAGGTACTCGAGTTGCCCAGCAATATGCAGTTTGGTTTGATTGGCATAGCGCAAAAAAGCCAAGCGCTCCTGTTTTGCAATCCTGCCGCTTGCCCACGTTTCGAGCATCAAAAACTCGGCTTCAGACTCAAGCTGGATTTGGTTGTTTTGTTGGTAGTTGGATGCCGCAAAAGGAATCAGGCGTTGTGGGTAGTATTCAAGCCTTGCCTGCTGTGCGATTTCAAATTTGAGGTCTTGGGTTGCAACTTCGCCGGGGTGCATTTTGTGGATTTTGCCAGCGCTTTGGGTCAAAAGAATTACTTTTGCCTGTGGCTCGAGCACAATCGAAATTTCAAAGTGATCGCCACCCATGATTCCAGCCGTTGGGTTGATGATCGTCAGGGTCAGTATACTCGGTTCAAATTCAAAAGGTCGCACAATCTGTAACGGGGTTCGGTGGTAGGCATGACGCAACACGGTCTTGCCATCTTTATATGCAAAAACCACCTCGAGTTTGCCGTTCTGACTTCGCATTAGCTCTGCTCAACATTCCTAATTGCCGCTAATCCAGACTGAATTGGGGCGAGATCCTCAAGCAGTAATTCACGGCGAATCCAAGCAATAATGTCAATCACACCAGTTAAATTTTTCAGGTTGGTCATGACAAAGGGTTTTGATCCACGCACCGCTCTGGTATCGGCATCCATGACCGCTAAATCCGCTCCGACCAGAGGGGCAAGGTCTATTTTATTGATCACAAATAAGTCGGCGCTCTGGATACCAGGTCCGCCTTTGCGCGGCACTTTTTCGCCGCCAGCCACGTCAATCACAAAGAGCCAAGCATCTACCAATTCTGGGCTAAAACTGCTTGCCAGATTATCGCCACCAGATTCGACAAAAATAATGTCTAAATTGGGAAATTGTGCCTCGAGTTGACGAATCGCCACCAGATTCAGGCTTGCATCTTCCCGAATTGCAGTGTGCGGACAGCCTCCTGTTTGCACCCCAAGAATCCGTTCGGCAGGTAGTGCTTTGGCTCGAGTCAGGATTTGTTGATCCTCGAAGGTATAGATATCGTTGGTGATCACCCCAAGCTCATAGCGATGGCGCAACTGCTGACATAAGACCTCGAGCAGTGCTGTTTTGCCACTTCCGACAGGTCCACCGATACCAATTTTTAGACTCATGATTTTTCCTTTTAGCTTTGAAATAAACGCAATTCTAAACTTGCTTGTGCTTGAGCAGAATGGTCAAGTAATGGTGTGTAAGACTCGATTTCTTTGGCTTTACAGGCATACTCCAAGACCTGCAACACCACTGGCTCGAGACTGGCAACAATACTTTGGGTTTTTAGCCCTCCGATTCGCAACAATCTGGTTGCGGCGGTGGCTTTTCCGATCAGATAAGCACTGATAAACGCCATTACAGTCTGCTTTTGACTGCAACCAAAAGCCTCTCCAAGTGCAGCAAAAGCCACGGCATGATGCACTGGAGTGGGTAACTCGAGGTTAATGCCCCAGATCACACTGGCATTGGCAAGCAAAGTAGCGCCGATTTGCAGGCTCGAGCGGCGTATGGTTTCGATATTTTTAAGTGCACTGAGTTCGTCATTGACGTGCTGTCGTTTCTCTGGATGCCATGCCAAAGCGCAGCCAACAGCATCTGCACGCCCCCAACCGTGTTGCAACTGTACCTCCAGCCAAGTGCGTAAACTGCTGGCATCAAATACTCTTCCAAGCTGAGTATCGGTCTCGAGTCCGTCAGAAAAAGCATAACTACCACTCGGTAGCGCACTATCGGCAAGCTGCAATAAACGCAACATCAGTGCTCCCAACTGGGTTTTCCCAAAAAAGGCAATTTTGCTCGAGAAAACTTAACCCCAAGGCGCAAAAGCAGCAATTCGATGCTTGGGTCGTAGAGGACGTGCATCACCAAACCCAATTCTTGTAATTCGTAATCGCGGTGCAGATTGCCGATCTGATGTGCCAAAAAAATCGCTTCTTTTATGTTTTGTGGCTTGATGATTACAATTTCTTCAGGTGCTGCCTGAACCACATAGGCAGTGTTACCGTTGCAATATAAGACCGTGTTTGGCTCGAGCACAGTGCCTGTGGGCAGCGCTAAACCGAGTTCGAGCTTGTCGGGGGTATACAAGCGCCGCCTGACTTGTCGGCGCTCTAAACAGGTCATGGGTAGATCAATTTTTTTTTCAAATGCAACTCATCGGGCAAAGACTCAATGCGAATTAAACCTTCTGGCATAGGGGCATTAGGGGGCTGTTGAATGGGTAATTTCAGCCCCGTCAGTTTCACAGCTTGCCTCGCACAAAATCATACCAAGCCTGCATCCCTAGCCCTGTGCGGCTCGAGACTTCTAAGACAGTTACACCCGGACGGGCGCGGTCAATGTTCTCGAGCGCAAGTGTACGGTTAAAGCCAACCACCTCGGCAATGTCCATTTTGGTCAAGACCACCACATCGGCGGTGTTGAACATGGTTGGGTATTTTAAAGGCTTGTCTTCGCCTTCAGTCGTGCTTAAAAGCACTGCCCTTGCACTTTCGCCGAGGTCGTAACTACTCGGACATACCAAATTGCCAACATTCTCGAGAAATAGGGTTTGCAATTGCTCTAAGTCAAAATTTGGCAGTACATTTTGCACCATTTGGGCATCCAAATGACAAATCGTACCAGTGACAATCTGATGTGCAATCGCCCCTGCCTGACGCAAACGTATGGCATCATTTTCGGTGGCTAGGTCGCCCACTGCCACACCCATGCGTAAACTCGAGCCAAGGTCAATAAAGGTGCGCTCGAGTAATGCTGTTTTGCCTGCGCCTGGACTCGAAGCGAGGTTGATGACGCGCAAGCCCAGCGCTTGGAATTGTTGGCGGTTTTCGGCGGCTAACTGGTCGTTGTGTTTGAGAATCCCCTGACGTACAGTTACAATCCGAGCGGTACTGGTCATTTTTTACTCCAATTCTAAACAATCTAACTCGAGTTCTTCGCCTTCAAGAATTTCTGGGGTTGGCAAGTCGCATATGGGGCACCGAATGCCACGTTGCAAATTCAACAGCACTGCGCCGTGTGTGCTGCAAACGGCTTTGGCGGGTATGCTTTGAATCTCGAGTGTAGCATCTTGGGCAATGGTCTGGTTTTTGGCTGTCTGCCAAGCAAAATAAAGCGCTTCAGGAATTACACTCGAGAGCTGCCCAAGTTTTACCACCACTCGAGTCACACGGCTTACCTGATGTAGTTGGGCTTGGTCAGCGACCAAGCGTAGTAAATCTATGGCAATTGAGGCTTCGTGCATGATCAAAATAAAAAGTAGCGTTGCGCCATTGGTAGTTCAGTAGCAGGCTCACACTCGAGATGCACCCCATCGGCACTGACCTTGTAGGTTTCTGGATCCACTTCGATTTGTGGCATGGCGTTGTTGTGAATCATGTCTTTTTTGCCAATAGCGCGGGTGTTTTGTACTGCACTTAAACGGCGTGTCAGAGCTGGTAAATTGCCTGTCTCGAGACTGATTGCCGAAACAAAATGCAAACAGGTGCTGCGCTGTGCCAAGCCATGCGCTGCAAACATCGGGCGGGTGTATACAGGTTGGGGCGTTGGGATGCTGGCGTTGGGGTCGCCCATCTGTGCGGCAACCACAAAACCACCTTTAATCACCATGCTTGGTTTAACCCCAAAAAAAGCGGGCTTAAACAGCACCAAATCGGCTAATTTCCCAACTTCGATGCTGCCAACTTCGTGGGCAACACCGTGCGCGATGGCAGGGTTGATCGTATATTTTGCCACATACCGCTTTGCACGCAAGTTGTCGTTGCGACTCGAGCCGAGGTCACCGCGCTGTTGGCGCATTTTGTGCGCTGTTTGCCAAGTCCGAAGGATCACTTCGCCAATTCTGCCCATCGCCTGACTGTCGCTGCTCATCATGCTAAACACGCCTAGGTCGTGCAAAATATCCTCGGCGGCAATGGTTTCTGGGCGGAT
>JBKBVO010000152.1:0-5827 GCA_046289535.1 Deinococcales bacterium
ACATCAAGCCTTTCAAGCCCACCACGGCGCAGACTATGCAGCGGTGTGATGCTGCACAGGACGGGCATTCATGCCTTCAAATAATCCAGAAACACCGCTTGGGGTGCGTAGGTTATCCTCGAGCACAAGGTATTTTTGTTGCGAATGAAATCTGAACCGACAATATGTGTATAGACCCTAAGCGGCAGTTTTAAGCCGTGAAACTTCTACCAATTTTTGCATATATTCTAAGTTGTTTATAAGATTAATTCTAAGTCTGAGCGAATGACAAAATTCGCCCGAATGGCACGCTATGCGTGTAAACCAGTCCCAAATTGGTTTATGAAGCGTTTGGTATAAGTGCGTCACACAGCACATTAAAATGTTAGGCTACACGTTGTGAGTCCCGAGTCGCCCAGCATCGAATTAGAGAAAGTCTCGCTGGATTTTCATGGACGGCGTGTGCTCGAGAATATCAGTTTAGCGGTACGAGAAGGCGAATTCATTGCCATTCTTGGCTCCAGTGGCGGCGGTAAAAGCACGCTTTTACGCCTGATTGCAGGGTTATTGCACGGATCGGGGAAATTATCTGTGCGCGGTAGCAGTGCGATGGTGTTTCAGGATTACCGTTTGCTGCCGTGGCGTACCGTGCGCCAAAATGTGGCGCTACCTGCCGAACTTGGACGTGGTGGTATGAAGCCCGACGAAGCCCTCGCACTGGTGGGAATGAAAAATTTTGCCGCGCTCTATCCGCATCAGCTTTCGGGAGGGATGCGCGCACGGGTCGCGATTGCTCGAGCATTGGCGCAAGATGCCAATATCTTGCTCATGGACGAACCCTTTGCAGCTTTGGACGCTTTGGTGCGCGAGCGCTTCAACTTGGAGCTCAAAAAAATTCACGAAAAAACAGGTAAGACAATTTTATTTGTCACCCATAGTATCCGCGAGGCAGTGTATTTAGCCGACCGCGTGGTGGTCTTGAAAAATGGGCGTTTAGAGCTGGTGCTACCAACCAAAGGCGAGGGGCGAATCACCGCTTTTACCGAACCGCTCGAGGCGCACTTGCGCGATGTTTTGGGGGTGGTGGATAGCACCTATGTTGAACCACCATCCACGACCTTGCGCTTTCCTTGGGAAGTTTTGGGGATTATCGCTATGGCGTTGGTATTGTTGGTAGTGTGGAATTTGGCGGTTCCAACTCCGACTTCTTTTTTGCCCACGCCTGGTTTGGTTTGGCGCACAATGCTGGAAAAATTCGATTCGCTACTTCCTGCTGCACACGAGACGCTGCGGATTACAGGCTTAGGTTTACTTTGGTCGCTGTTTTTGGGTGTGGGTGCGGGGTATTTGATGGGTAAGCAAAAAATTCTCGAGCGGCTGTTATCACCGTTTATTGTTGCCCTTCAAGCCATACCCGTGATTATCATTGCCCCGATTTTGGTTTTAATAACCGGTTACAGCGATACCTCGAGAGTGCTAATTGCCACCCTGATATCGCTCTTTCCGATTTTAACCGCTACAATGATTGGTGTACGCGAAGTGGATCTCACCTACCGCGAAGTCTTTGCCACACTGCGCTCTGGGTTTTGGGGCTTGCTCTCAAAACTCGAGTTTCCGGGGGCATTGCCTGTTATTTTAGGCGGTTTGCGCAATACGGCCAGTTTGGCGCTGATTGGTACGGTGGTGGCAGAGTTTACCTTCCCCGCCAGCAGCAATGGGCAAAACGGTTTGGGCGCACTGGCACAAAGTGCCCGCAACGCTTTTAACCCTGAGTTTTCTTTTGCGGCGGTGTTTACATTGGTGTTTTTGGGTTGTAGCTTGTACTTGGTGGTTTTTGTACTCGAGTTATGGGTTCTGCGTTACCGCCGCAGGTGACGGCTCCTGCACCACCGCAGGTCAATTTGCTATTTTAACTTCTAGCACAAACTCGATATCTTCACGCAAACTGGTCGCTACCGAGCAGTATTTCTCGAAGCTGAGGCGCACGGCTTTCTCGAGCGAATCGGCACTTACGCCCTCACCTGCACCGATGTGGCGCATCGTAATTTTGGTGTAGCGCTGAGGAGTGGTATCGGCACGCACACCCTCGAGTTCGATGCGGTAACGGCTGAGTGGAGTGCGCTTTTTTTTCATGATCTCCTGCACATCTACTGCTGTGCAACTGCCCAATGCCGCAAGTAGTGCTTCCATGGGTCCTAAACCGACACTGGCAGGGTCGGTCTCGAGCGGGAGCTCGTGGTGTGCTTCTAGGCTAATTCGGTCACCGCGTGGATTTTGTGCGACAAAACGAGTGCGGTTTCCACCACCGGGGTCGAGTGCATCAATAAAAATTTGCTTGGCGCTCACCGCTCGATTTTAGGCTGTAACTCCCCACAGGCGCGTATCCCAAGCCACCGATGTGAGTTAGAATACCCCATGCAACATTTTGGGTTTACCCGCACCAGCGTAAAAGCTTCGCACTCACTGCTTACACCCGATTCATTTATTCGCGCCCCATTTGTGCACGATACAAACGGCACAAGGGTGGTGCATATCAACCCCGCTTGTGGTGCGGGTTTTACAATGTATACGCTCGAGGCACAGCCTCAAGCCTTGTTTGCGCCAATGCTGAGGGGGTGTTCGAGTCTGATGTATGTTCTCGAGGGCGAATTTATTGTGCAAATCGGCAAAAAGAAACATAGGCTTGTAGCACAGCACTATGCTTTTTTGCCTCCAGAATCCGAATACACACTGCAGAGTCCCAAAGGCGGCAAAGCAATGGTTTTTGAAAAACCCTATATCTGGGGCGACACCGCACGACCCGAAGCCATTTTTGGCAATACCCAAACCCTGCCCAAGACTCCAGTACTGGGTGACCCTCGAGTTTTGGTGCAGCTTTTGTTACCAGACCACCCAAGTTTTGATTTTGCAGTGAATATCATGAATTTCGAGCCAGGCGCACACCTCGGCTTGGTTGAAACGCACGTCATGGAGCACGGGCTACTGATGTTAGCTGGTGGTGGAATTTATCGGCTGGATACCGATTGGTACCCCGTACAAGCGGGGGATGTAATCTATATGGCTCCCTATTGTCCACAATGGTTTGGAGCGCTAGGCAGCACGCCCTCGAGCTATTTAATCTATAAAGATTGGAACCGCCATGCCTTGGAGTGAACAATGAAAATCAACATCGCACTGCTCGAGCAAGAACTCAGAACCCTTGCGACTTTTTCCGATGCTCCCGCCCCCGCGGTTACACGCGTACTGTGGACGCAAAAAGACATGGAGATGCGCGCCTACTTCAAAAATCTTGCACTCGAGGCAGGCTTGCTTTGGCGCGAAGACGCGCTGGGTAACACCTTTATTCGGCTCGAGGGTTCAGAACCCGCGCTGCCCGCCATCGGCACAGGTTCGCACAACGATGCCATTCCGTTTTCGGGGATGTACGACGGCACAGTAGGGGTAATGGGTGGACTCGAGGCATTGCGTGCGATTAAACGCAGCGGCATTGCACACCGCCGCAGTCTGGAAGTGCTGATGTTCACTGCCGAAGAACCCACGCGTTTTGGTTTGGGCTGCCTTGGCTCAAGGTTGATGACAGGGGCAATTTCGCTCGATGCGGTGCGCGCCCTGCGCGATACCGATGGGCTGAGTCTCGAGGAGGCTCGCCAAAAGGTTGGCTACACTGCTCCACTCGAGACTGTGCGCCTACCAGACGATTATTATGCGGCTTTTATTGAGTTGCACATCGAACAAGCCCCCTTACTCGAGCAACAAGCCATACAAATTGGTGTAGTGAATGCAATTGCCGCCCCGAGCAGCTTTTTTGTGCATTTGCGCGGCGAAGGCGGTCATGCTGGCACGCGACTGATGCCGGGGAGGCGCGATGCGCTTTTGGCGGCAGCGGAAATCGCGTTGGCAGTCGAAACGGCAGCGCTGTCTTCTGGTGCTGTGGACACGGTTGGCACAACAGGTATTCTCGAGGTACACCCTGGGGCAATCAACAGCATCCCCAGCCAAATCAGAATGGGTATAGACATCCGCGACACCGATTTGGTACGGCGTGACCGCGCTGTGCAACACGTCCTGAAGACCGTTGAATCGGTTTGCCAAAAACGCAATATCGCGCATCGGCTCGAGATGCTCAATGCCGACCCACCCGCTCGGTCTGCACCACAGGTGCTCGCTGCAATTCGCGCTGCAGTCGGTGCAATGCAGGTGAGCAGCCTCGAGATGGTTTCGAGGGCATATCACGATTCATTATTTATGGCGCGGGTTTTTCCAGTGGCAATGATTTTTATTCCCTGCCGAGGAGGGGTCTCGCACCGTCCGGACGAATATGCCACACCCGAAGATATCGCCAGAGGTGTGGAAGTTTTGGCAAGAACGATGCTCGAGTTGGCGAATCAGTAACTCTTAAAACTTCACTTCCCCAACTCCCAGAACTTCGGTAGGTACTGTGGAGCCGCCCGTCGGCTCGAGCGAAATCGCGAGGGCTAGGCTGCCAACTGGAATGTTGGTATCCAAGCTCTGCTCTAAAGTTTGCAGCGGTTGGGGCGCTTTTTGGTTAGGGGCAATAAACCATGCTTGATAGGTTTTTCCCGCAGGTGGCGCAGGCAAGCGTAAGGCGATTAGCACTGTTCCGTCGGGGCATACAAAAGCCTGTCCGATTGGGTCTTTATTCGTTGCAACCAGGGCTACAGACTGTGCTTGCGACAAAACATTCAACCGCATTTGGCTGGTCTGTTCGAGTGCGTTGATGCGAGTCTCGAGCTGATTGCTACGCCATGCAAAAAATACCGCAGCCAGCATTGCCGCTGCGGGCAAGGCAATCCGAAAAATACGCCAAGCACCTGCTCGAGGTCGTGGTAGGGTAGCCCGAGAGCGCACAGGCGGCAGAACCTGTGCCAATTGGCGAATCGCCATTAAAATTTTTTGCTGCACACTGGGATTAGGCGGCACAGGTGGCAAAACTTGGGCAAAGACCGCCAAACTGCGTTGCCAAGCGGCTAACTCAAGCGCCAAAGCTGGAGACTTTGCCACTTCGCGCTCCACTTGCGCTTGTTGTGACGGCTCAAGCGTCCCAAGTGCATATTCGATTAGAGTGTCCGAAGAAAGGCTCATACTTCATCATACGCAAAAGACAAGCATTTTAGATGCAGCATTGCTATACTGCTTTTAATGCCGCCTGAGACCACCGATGAATTCCTGCTCTACAGTATTGCAGCCTCCGACGAAGCCGCATTGCTCGAGTTGTATCGGCGCTATTCGGCTGCGGTCAACAGCTTGGCACGGCGGATCTTGCGCTCCGAATCGGACACCGAAGAAGTGCTGCAGGATGTTTTTGTAAAAGTTTGGCAAAAAGCGCTCGAGTATGCGCCACACAAAGGCAAGGTCAGCACTTGGATTTTGACCATCGCTCACCACAGCGCCATAGATGCCTTACGTCGCCGTCAATCGAGGGATACCCAGCCTGTTTTGGAAGAAGAATTTGTGCAAATACCGGACTTGCGCCAAGTGCGTGACCCACTCGAGCAGCAAATACTCGAGACTGCACTCGCTCGGCTCGAGCCACAGGAGCGGCGCTGTATTGAACTTGCCTACTTTGAAGGCTTGAGTCATGCTCAGCTTTCAAGTCGGTTAGAGATACCACTTGGTACGGTTAAAACCCGAATTCGCACTGGTTTAGAAAAATTACGCAATACTTTAGGTGACTGGTGATTTTTTATCGCTCGAGGACGTTATAGACACTCTTTAACATTTTTAAATCCGCTTTTCATCTTCGTGCGTTTCAGTCCTCTATCGCTCGAGGACGTTATAGACACGCATCAGAAAACAGAAACACGCGAAGCCGGGAACGCGTTTCAGT
>JBKBVO010000153.1:0-5811 GCA_046289535.1 Deinococcales bacterium
GGGCGTGCTTGGGGTTTTTGCGTCACAACTTTAACCCAAGTCGCATTATTTTGGGCGATGCAGGTGCAACCTTTATTGGTTTTACCCTAGCAGCCGTCTCGATGCTTGGCACAGTAAAAGTCAGCGCCGCCGTAAGCCTCATTGCCCCCGTGATCATTTTATTGGTACCAATTCTAGATACCACACAAGTCACAATTCGCCGCATTCTGCGCGGTGTACGCCCCGATACTCCTGGCAAGGATCACCTGCACCACTTGCTCTTGAAGCGCGGCTTAGACCAACGCCGCAGCGTGCTCACACTCTGGACAGCAACTTTGCTGCTGAGTGTAATCTCGATGCTGTTACAGCGTGTCAACCTGTGGGTGATTATACTTTCCATACTCAGCACTGTATTGTTGTTGGCTTTTGTCGCAGGGCAACGCATACTCGAAGTCCAACGCAGCAGTCCAGAACTCGAGTCATAAAACGAGTAGCGGCTTCAGCCTGATGTCATATTTGCTATGGGCTGTCTGTCCTTTTAGAAATGCGCTATAGTTAGAGCGTTGTTGTTCCTCGAATTGCTCGAGGCGGGCTAAAAACCCGCCTCGTTCTTTTTCTCCAACACGCATAACAGGAGGTGAAAACATCACAGCTATTCATTCAATCGCCAAAGAAGTGCTCGAGCCACTCGGCTACGAGGTTCTGGAAGTGCAACTCTCGCATGGCAAAAAAAGCACCACGGTTTTGGTTCGTATAGACCGCCTCGATGAAGCACCCGTCACCACTGCCGACCTCGAGCGCGGCAGCCGAGTCTTGGGGCTCGAGTTTGACCGCCTCGACCCGATTCAAAACCCCTACCGTCTGGAGTTTGAATCGCCCGGCAGTAAACGCCCACTGCTGCGCCAACGCCATTTTGAGCGGATGCTCGGCTTAAAAGCTAAAGTTAAGGTTGCAGGTATTGGTGGTTTTGTTGGCAAAATCGTTGAAGTCAGCTCAGAGCAAGTCACACTTGAAGGAGATAAGCAAGAGCGTCGCAGTTTTCCCTTGGCTGGCATCGTTGCGAATTTAACAGAATTTCCAGATCGGCACAGATAGTAAATCCCAAGGAGGATGGCATAAAGCCTAAGACACCATGACTAAAGATCAACAAAAAGAATTCATATCCGCACTCGAGGAACTTGCTGTTTCCAGGGGTATGGACAAAATGGCGCTGATTAAGGCGTTCGAGGAAGCCCTGCAAGACACCTACATGAAAAAAGTCGAGCAGGGTAAGCGCGTCGAGGTCTCTTTAGACCCCGACTCGGGCGAACTCGAGGTCTTAATCATCAAAGAAGTTGTCGAAAAAGTCGAAGACGACAACACCCAGATTTCTCTTGCCGATGCACTCGAACTCGATGCCGATGTCGAACTTGGTATGGAGATGGAATTTCCTGTACCGTTCGAAAAATTTAGCCGTATTGCACTGCAAAATGCCAAACAAATGCTAACCCAGAAGATGCGCGAAGCCGAACGCAGCATAGTTTACAACGAATACAAAGATCGCGAAGGCGAAGTGCTTACCGCCAGTGTGGCGCGCTTAGATAATAAAGGCAATATCTTTGTCGAACTCGGACGCGGCGAAGCAATCATGCCCCCCAAAGAACAAATCCCCGGGGAACGCTTGATGGTTGGCGCACGTACCAAGATTTATCTTAAAGAAGTGGCAATGACCAATCGCGGACCGAGCATTCTGGCTTCTCGAGGCGCGCCAGAACTTTTAATGCACCTTTTGCGCCAAGAAGTTCCCGAAGTCGCCGATGGCACTGTCGAAGTTAAGGCAATTGCCCGTGAAGCTGGTCAGCGCAGCAAAATTGCCGTCACCAGCCGCAACAGCAATGTTGACCCGATTGGGGCATGTATCGGGCACCGTGGTAGCCGTATCCAAGCCGTAACCACCGAAATCGGGCGCGAGCGTGTGGATGTGATTCAGTTTGATACCAATGCCAGAGAATTCATTAAGAATGCGCTCTCTCCCGCCAAAGTTGGCAATATCGAAATTGATACCGTCGAAAAAGCAGCTCAAGTGACCGTCACTCCAGATCAGTTGTCTTTGGCAATTGGCAAAGGCGGACAAAACGTGCGCTTAGCTGCCAAACTGACCGGTTATAAAATAGACTTGCAAGAAACCACCAATGTTGCCGACCTTGATGCCGCGCTCGAGAAGGCATCCAGTGCCGATGGTGGTAAATCTTCGGGTGCTCGCGACCGCTTTGCTGCCTTGTTCAGCGCTAGCCCAGACGGAGCCATAACGGACTCGAGAAACAACCGAGAGTAGTAATATGAAAAACCCACGTACACCACACAAACAATTTGACGCGTCGGGCAAGCGTATTCCAATTCGCACTTGTGCTGTGTGTCGTGCTCGGCTACCACAGCGCCAAGTCTTGCGCTTAGGTCGGGATGCAACAGGCTTGCTGCAACCCGATCCAAAACGGCGCATGGCGGGACGTGGGGTTTATATTTGTCAGAGCGCCAATTGTCGTAGCCTCAAACCACTGGGGCGCGTGGCTCGCGCTGATGCGATGCGCCTTGCCGCCACGCTCGAAGCCCACTTTATGTCGGTAACAACTTTAGAGACCTTATGAGAAACTAACCTGTTTTTTGGCAGCCCTAAAACTGCCCACCTTGGAGGAACCATGTCTAAAATTCGCATTCACGCATTTGCCAAAGAACTTGGCTTAGATAACAAAAGAATGCTCGAGATTCTGCACGAAATGGGTGTAGAAGCCAAAACCGTCTCGAGCACCATAGACGACGAAACCGCTGAGCTTGTAAAACAACTGCTCGAGGAAGAGAAAAAAACGGTGGTTGTGTCTGAGCCAGCAGTAGTGTCCAAATCCGAGCCAGTCAACAATGCCGCAGAACCAGCCCCGCAAAAAGAAATTCCGCATCGCCCGCCCGTGGTCACGATCATGGGGCACGTAGATCATGGTAAAACCAGTTTGCTGGACTATATCCGCAAAACCAAGGTCGCCGAAAAAGAAGCCGGCGGAATCACCCAACACGTTGGTGCATTCGAGGCGATTACTTCAGGTGGCAAGGTTGTGTTCATTGACACCCCAGGTCACGAAGCCTTCACCAGCATTCGTGCGCGTGGTGCGAGTGTCGCCGATATTGCAGTGATTGTGATTGCCGCTTCTGAAAGCCTGATGCCACAAACCCGCGAAGCCATTGCCCACGCCAAAGCTGCCAAGGTGCCAATTGTTGTGGCAATCAATAAAATTGACCTACCCAACGCCAACGTAGATAAAGTCATGACCGACCTAATGCAGGTCGAACTTGTGCCGGAATCTTTTGGCGGCGACACCATTGTTGTGCCCATCAGCGCACGCACTGGCGAAGGCATAGACAAACTGCTCGAGAACCTGCTGCTGGTTGCCGAACTCGAAGATTTACGCGCAGACCCTGAAGGCGAATTTAAGGGCGTTATCATCGAAGCCAAAGTGGATAAACAAGCGGGTGTGCTGGCAACAGTTCTCGTGCAAGGCGGCACACTCGAGATTTCCGACTTTTTGGTGGTAGACGAAACCTACGGCAAGGTCAAAGCCATGACCGATAGCTTTGGTGAACGCGTCAACCGCGCTGCTCCGGGCACTGCGGTACAAATTTTAGGCTTTTCTGATACCCCAGTAGCAGGCGAATTGGTGGCTCGAGCCAAGAACGAACATGATGCCAGAGCTATGGTCGAAGCCAGTAAGCAAAAACGCATTGATGCCGAGGCTGCACGTGCTGCACGCCGTCAGCAGAGTCAAAGTGCTGCTGATGCTCTAGAAGCCTTACTTGGCAAGCCTGGCGAAGCGCCACTCGAGAAGCGCACCGTAACCTTGGTGGTGCGTGCCGATACCCAAGGCTCGCTCGAGGCTTTAAATGGAATTTTAGCGCGAGAAAACAACGATGCTGTGGAAGTGATTATTTTGCTTGCTGGCATTGGTGCACCCACCGAAGGCGATGTCTTGCTTGCCAGCACCGCCGAAGGCGCAAAAATCATGTGTTTTAGCGTTACCCCTTCGGGCAGCGTCAAAAAGATGGCAGAACTCAAGAAGGTCGAAATCAAGACTTACCGCATAATTTACGAGTTAATCGAAGATGTCCAAAAGATGATTCGTGGCACCATCGAGCCAGTATTCGAAGAGCGCCTGATTGGCAAAGCCGAAGTGCGAATGATCATTAAAGTGCCAAAAGCTGGCGGCAATATTGCGGGTTCGTATGTGCTCGAGGGCAAACTGATGCGCAACGGCAAAGCGAGGGTCCTGCGCGCGAAAAAAGAAATCTGGAAGGGCACCATTGCTGGCTTAAAGCGCTTTAAGGACGATGTTCGCGAGGTCATGCAGGGTTACGAGTGCGGCATCAACTTAAACGGTTTTGACGCATTCGAGCCAGGCGATGTGATCGAGGTTTCGGAAGTGGTCGAAGTTACAGCGTAACGTAGTACAGCTAAAAAGGCGCGCGTTTGTGCGCCTTTTTTTATTCGACAGATGAGCGACCCCTCATCTCGAGGCTGAAACAACAGACCTATGCGCCGCGTTTTTGGTCTCGAGTTAGTTTCTTGGGTTTTTGCCGACTTGGTAGAGGCTTTACTTGGGCTGTGGTAAACCTTTGTTCAGATTATCAAACGCCTCTGGGCGCGGTAATGGGCGCATATTAAAGACCAATTGCTTACTGCTCTCGTCGCGTCTAAAAAATGGCCACCATACAAAAGTGGCTCGCCCAGCGAGTTCCTCGAGCGTAACGGGTCCAAAAGCTCTGCCATCTTCGCTACCACCAGGACTGCGGTTGTCACCCATCACAAAATACTGATTGGGCTTCAACACAAAAGGCGTAGCCTTGTAATTGGGGTTGGGCTTGGCATCGGCGCAAGGGCTTTCCGGGCGCAACTTATTGGCTTCGGCAGCGCGGTTAAAATTCCAAAAATCGGAGTTGGCAAGGTAGCTACAATCATCAAAACTTTGTTGTTTTTTCCAGTACGCCACGGTGTGATTTTCGTTCACCTTGGTGCCATTAACCGTCAAAATCCCCTTCTCGAGCACGATCGAATCGCCCGGTACAGCAACAATGCGCTTGATATAAAAAGGCTTGTAGGTCAGGTTGCGGAAAACATCCCCCAATAGGGGAATAGGCTGAACCCGTCCAGCATCTTTGGGTGGTTTTAAGACCACCAAGTCACCTCGCTTATAGCTCATGATGCCCAACCTCGAGAGCCACATTTCATACTTGGGCACAAAAACCCGCTCACCATCTCGGATGGAAGGCAAGTCGCTATTTCCGCTGATTGCCACTGTAGTAAACACAAAGGTTGTAATCACCACGGCAATAATGACTGCTTCGCCAATCGGGCGTACCCACTCCCTCCAGAGATAATCACCGATGTTGGCAAAAATCTTTTTCGGCTTTTTGCCAATGTTTTGTTGTTCGGATGGGTTGCCCTCGGGACTCACCACTTGAGTCTCGAGTACTGTATCTTCTTTACTATTGTTCATGACACTCCAAAGCCAAAGGCTGTACACTTTAGCCACAACTTCAATGAATAAAAACAATTGCCTCGGGCAAAAATGAGCTCAAAGTCGGCGGGGCAAGTGCATCAAATGCCCGCGTTGTTTGCATAACAGGGCGCTCTTGCCGCCGTACCAAAAACGTTGGCAAGACCAAACGCAGTAACCCTACAAACAGCGCCGCTGCTGCTGCTCCCTCGAGTTGAACAGGGGCAGGTTGGCGCACCTCGAGCGCAATCGCTTTGAAGTCTTGTCTGGGGCGTTCGCGCACTGGGGGAGCAAAAACATGGGTTTCAAAATCTTG
>JBKBVO010000154.1:0-5742 GCA_046289535.1 Deinococcales bacterium
ATACCGCCTGTGTTGCGCGATTTAACCGTTCGCAGCATGATTGCTTCGATTCACGATGTGACTTTGGCGGGCTATACGGTTCGTAACGAGCCGCAAGTGCTGGCTTCAATTCGTCTTACACCCAATAACCCTATCACCGAAATGCTCAGTGAATTGTTGAGTGATGTTGTCAGGGAGGCACCTGCCAAGCAGCGCATCCGTGAGGGAAACTATTTGGCGGTCAATGATGGCGTAGCGCTTGGAATGGGCAACAATATCTTTTACCTTTCAACCAATGCCGATTTGTTGCGCTCTTATTTGCGCCGCTTAAACGGATATAACCTACCTGTGGTGAGCAATAACCCTGGTTATGTCTCGAGCCGTAACGACACTGGCGATGGTTTTTTGAGCCAATACGTCAATCTCACCGCAATTGCCCAGTGGCTTGGACGTGATTCCAGTGTGCCAAAAAAGTTCACCAATACCTTGCGTACCTTAAACATCAGCCATTCGGTCTCGAGCATTGTGCCAGATGGCATGGACAGCAAAAGCGTGTTGCAAATGAACCCCAACGGTGGCGATGCCGCACTGTTTAAGTTGCTCTCTTACACCCCTGCACAACTCGAGTTGTTGCGCGACCTCCCTGATACTGCCCCAAGTGCAGCAGTGATTGCCACCGATACCGCAGGTTGGTTGGATTACATTGGGACTTGGCTTCCCGAACTCGAGCTCGATAGCGAAGCACAAAAAGACCTATTGGCAGCTTTTACACGCCTCAAAGACCGTCTTGGCAATGAATGGGCAGTGGTGGGCAGTAATCAAATAGATGCAAACTCGGCGCTGAACACAGCAGGTTTAGGTATGAACTTGTTTGGTTTGGGTGATTTACTGACCCCAGATAACCAGACCACCTTTTATGGTAAAGTCAAGGATGGTGCTCAGGTGCTCTCCGACCTCGAGACTGCGATTCAGACCGAACTGAATAAACCACCCGCTCCAACGCCAGATGGGAAAGCCACACCTGTAACCGAAAAAACCACACTCGAGCGCACGATTATTGCTGGTTTTTCGACACTGCATGTCAAAATGACGCGCACCCTCGAGGACAAAACCAGCGAAGAAAATATCTTTGTGGTCAACAAAAATAATACCATTGTGATTGGTACAAACCGCGACCAATTGGAAGGTAGCCTAGCTGCAAATCCTTTGCTCGAGTTGGCAGCATTTAAGGGAATCAACTTCCCAGCGCGAGTTTCTGGAATTTCCTACACTGCCCCAGTGCGTTTGGGCAAAGCCGAACTTGAAAAGACCTTAAACGATCTTTTAAAAACTTTTGAACTGGATAAAGATGTTCCAGCCAACATTGTCGCAGCGACTAGCGAGTGGCTCGAGTCGTGGTCTAAGCGCACTCAGGTGAGTTTTGGGCATATGCTCACCGAGGGCAATAAAGTAAAGTTTTATAACAAAAACGGTTTTAGTTGGAATAAATAACCCAATAACCGCATGGCAGAGTGCTTCAACTGCATCCTAGCAATCAAAATTGCGCTCATCAAAGAAGGCAAAGTATTGCCTTCTTTGATTTTTATGCTGCGCTCGAGAAATTCAAATCGCAATCTCGAGCCAAACACACCAACTCAAAATAAGGCTATTCCAGCCTTGATACATAGGGTAAAATCTTATTATGCAAAAGCCTGACCCATCTACCCAGCGCGGCGAACGCACCGACGGCTGGGGCTATGCCGATACACAATTTTCGTTGCAGAATAACGTCGTGCTGCTCGAGGGGAATCGTTATGAAACTTCGGGTAAACGCATTCCTGCCCTGCTCGAGTGGGCAAGCCAGAAACTTGGTCAACCCTTGTCACTGCAAAGCGCTTTTGCTTCAACAGGCGCAACGCCAGTAGACCCACCTAAAGCCGTTCCCGAGTTGTTGGCGGCATTAGAGCAAGCTGGCATAGGGTATTCCCAAGACGACGATGCACGCCGTCGTCATTCGCATGGGCATGCGCTCGAGGAGGTTTATGCGATTCGCTTTGGACGTATTGAACGTGCTCCCGATGTTGTGGTCTATCCCGAATCTGAGGCGCAAGTGCAGGCTGTGGTGCAACTCGCGCTCGCCCACAAAGTTGTGTTAGTGCCATTTGGAGGCGGAAGCAATGTCTCGCATGCCTTAAAAATTCCAAACACCGAGTCTCGAGCTGTGGTCAGCGTGGATATGCGGCGCATGAACCGCATTTTGACCTTGGACAAAGAAAACCGCATTGCCCACATCGAAGCCGGTATTTATGGTCAAGACCTACAAGCCGCACTCGAGCAGCAGGGCTATACTTTGGGACACGAACCCGACAGCATCGAATTTTCTACGCTTGGCGGTTGGATTGCGACTCGCTCGAGCGGGATGAAAAAAAATAGATATGGCAACATTGAAGATTTGGTTTTGGATGTTCGGCTTGTAACTGCAAACGGTATGATTTCGGGCAGTGCTGCTATGCCCCGCGAGAGTATGGGCATAGACCCAAGGGTTTTGGCGCTTGGCTCTGAAGGCAACCTTGGGATTATTTGCAGCGCATGGGTCAAGGTGTTTCCTTTGCCAGAGGTGCAAAAATTTGATTCGGTACTGTTTCATGATTTTGCCAGTGGTTTGGAGTTCATGCGTGACCTCTCTGCACATCCGCCTTATCCGGCGAGTGCACGGCTTCTCGATAACTTTCAGTTTCAGTTTGGGCAGGCACTCAAACCCGAAAGCGAAGGTTGGAAAAAAGTCAAATCGCAACTCGAGCGCCGTTTGGTTACAGGGGTATTGGGTTTCAAGCCAGACAAAATGTGTGCCTTTACCTTGCTCTATGAAGGCAGCCGTGAGGATGTGCGTTTGCAGCAGGCTCGAGTCGCTCAACTCGCCAAAAAGCACAGAGGTTTTCGTGCGGGTGGTGAAAATGGCAAACGCGGTTACCAGCTCACTTTTGCCATTGCGTATATCCGTGACTTTTTGATGCGCTTTGGCATTATGGCGGAGTCTTTTGAAACATCTGTGCCGTGGTCAAAACTCGCAGGGATGTGCGAGGCGGTGCGCGAGTGCATTTTTAGCGAACATCAAAAACTTGGCTTACCTGGAAACCCAATTATTTCTTGGCGCGTAACCCAGATTTATCACTCGGGGGCAGCAGTGTATTTTTACTTGGGCACTTTGGCAAATGGGGTTGAAAACCCAGCCGATGCCTTTGCCAAACTTGAGCATGCGGCTCGAGCCACGATTTTGGCACATGGCGGTTCGATTTCGCACCACCATGGGGTTGGGAAACTGCGTGCCGATTTTGTTGGACAGGTCAAAACCGAGACAGGACAAGCTGCGCTTGGCGCTGCGAAACGGCAACTTGACCCAGATAATGTCTTTGCGATTGCTAATCAGGGGTTCTGAAGAAACCACTCCTCGCGCAAGATGGCATAGTGTAAATCGTCTACCCATTCTCCCTTAAACCATAGACTTTTTACAAAATGCCCCTCGAGCCGCATCCCTACGCGCTCGAGGAGTTTTTGTGTGGGGTGATTGCGCGGGTCGGTCAGAGCGCAAACGCGGTGTAATCCAATTTCTGTAAACAAGTGGCGCAGTAGCCCGCGCACTGCTTCGCTGGCATAGCCTTTTCCCCAATATGTCGGATCAAAAGTCATACCAATTTCGGCTTGTTGTCCAGCCTCATCGAGCTTGCAGTATAAGTCGCCAATCATCTTTCCCTCGAGTGCAACGGCGTATTGGTAGGGTGTATTCGGGGTAAAGGGCGTGCTTGTTTGGAGTCGCTCCAGCAGTTGTTGTCCACGTTCAAGCGAATAATCTTCCCAAGTTTGCAGTACTGCAACTTCGGGTAGGCTGCGATATGCCACAAATGGCTCGAGATCGGAAGGCAGAAAGGCACGGATGGTCAGGCGAGGGGTTTGGAAGAACATACTGGTCATTGTACTGCTGTTACGCCTTTATGCAGTCTCGAGGCTTTTATATTCAAACCAAGAAAATTCTGCTGTGTTACCTTCACCCACACAATACAATGCAAACATCACCCCAGTGAATCCGCCTGTTCCTGTCTCGAGCCTAAGCAGCAAAGCCTAACCCGACAAAATCGGTTAGACTACGTCCATGCCAATACACTTGCGCGGAAATATAGGCGATGTTGCACCTTATGTGCTCCTTCCTGGCGACCCCAACCGAGCCAAATATGTGGCAGAAAATTTTCTCGAGCAGCCTAAACTCTACACCGAGCACCGCGGTATGCTTGGTTACACGGGAACATACAAAGGTATTCCTGTTTCGGTGCAGACCACAATGATGGGCTGCCCAAGTGCAGCCATTACCGTTGAGGAACTGCATATGCTCGGGGCAAAAATGGTCATTCGCATTGGTACATGCGGTGGTACGAGCCCTGACCTTAAACCAGCTGATTTGGTGATTGCCCAAGCCGTGCTTGCCCGCGATGGTACAACTCGCCAATACTTGGGCGAGGGTAACCACACACCCATTGCCGATTACCGCGTGGTACGTGCGCTCGAGCAGGCGGCAGCAAGTGTGCCGCACTATGTTGGACTGGTGGCTTCGGACGATAGTTTTTATGGGGTCAGCGCCGAAGAAGCACGCGGCTTATACACTACCCGTGGTGTCTTGGGACTCGAGATGGAAGCAAGCGCTGTTTTTACGGTGGCGCGGCTGCGCGGTTTGGAAGCTGGGGCAATTATGGCGGTCTCAAATTATATTGGCGATGAGTCTTTGGTCGCAGACGAAATCTTAAAAACAGGTGTGCGGCGCATGATTCAAACCGCGCTCGAGGCTATTATTGTTTTAGATAAAGAAAAGCCCTTGCGCCTTGCGTCTTAATGTTGGTTTTAACCTTCCCGAATTATTAGTATACTACCACCCGGAGGTTCCATGAAAAAAGCTTTAGCTGTGATTGGTCTGGCATTGGCGCTCTCGAGTGCAGCGCTGGCTCAGGATGTACGTTCACTGGGTTTAGGTGGTGCATTGGTTCCAGGTCCAGCACTCTCGCCATTTAATCCAGCGTATTCGAGTTACCCAGCCGATGGTCGTGGCGGCGGGCTGACGTTGCCGATAGGATTGCTGAATTTTGTGCTGAACCCGCAAATGAACGTGATTGATTTTGTCAGTAATCGTGCAGCCTATACTTCGACTCCACCAACCCGAGAATTTAACTTTTTAGCCGCTTACGACCAGATTACTCACCTCAACAGCTTTATTCTAAACACCCCCAAAGCGCCAGGCGAAATCACCATTACCCTGAGCCAATCGGGTTTGAGTTTTTTCAATAACGATACGGGGCAGCCATTTGCCTTGGATTTTTCGAGCATTGGTGCATTTTTTGGCAGCCCGAGCGCGACAAGCGGAGTGAGTCCATTTTTTGCTGTTCCTTTCAGTATTGGACCTGTTGCCATCAAACTCGGAGTCTTTGGGAATACCGCTTCTGGTTCTCCACAAATCAATCAGGCGCTGCTTGCCGACATTGCTGACGGCAAGCTCGATAATGCCTATGCCAATGCTGCTAATATTTCAGCACAGGGTGCGGCGGGTGTCTCTTTAGATTTGGGTTTTAGTACCCCAATTGATTTTAGTGTTGCCAAGGTTTTTGTTGGCGCTCGAGCCAGTGGTTTTTTTGGTTTGGCGTACGCCGATGGAGGTGCTGTATTGAGTGTCAAACCGGGCAGCAATTCTGACCTTGCCAACGCCAAAATTGGCTACGAGTACACCACGTTTGTCTCGAGTCCTTT
>JBKBVO010000155.1:0-5725 GCA_046289535.1 Deinococcales bacterium
GCTCGCCGCTTCCGACCTTGAGTCTGATTGGTAGGGTTGGCTATTTGCGCCTACCCATTTTTGATGTTTCGGGTGAAGTAGCAAATACGCTGCATACCTTACTGCGAAACCAAAAAAATCTCCCCCAAAGTTTAATCGTGGACGTGCGCGATAACCCTGGCGGGCTTGCTACCGAAACGGTTGGTGCGGTGGGAGCGTTTCTCGAGAAGTCAGGGTTTGTATTAGAAACCCGCGACGGCACTTCCGACAATGTGGTGCAAAAAGGTGTGGTGCAACTCAATGGCGTGCGTCTGAATGTGGTGCGTCAGCCATTTATGTATACGGGCAAAATGGTTGTCTTGGTGAATAAAAATTCTTATTCGGGTGCAGAGTATTTTGCTCAGCTTTTGCAAGACCAAAAACGCGCCACAGTGTTGGGTGAGGTCTCGGGGGGCTTGGGTAACACCGCCACAATTCCATTTCCGCTTTTGGACGGCAGTGCTATTTTTATTACAGTTTCCAAAAGTTTACGCCTAACAGGCGATTATTTGCCCGCTCGCGTAATTCCAGATGTGCTGGTTTCAGATGACCTTGAGCTACAAAGCATGACTGGCAAAGATGCCGTGCTCGAGAAAGCAATCGAGCTATTGCGCTGACGCGGTACAGCACAAGATTGTGCTGCTTGCGAGAGGTGTCAATGGCGTTCGGTAAAGTGGCCAATGGTGGGTCCACGGGGACTTGAACCCCGAACCTAGGGTTTATGAGACCCCCGCTCTGACCGATTGAGCTATAGACCCACTCGAATCAATAGTGTAAGGGGTAAGCCGCAGGTTTTCAAGAACAGTGATTTAGGAGATGTATCTTGCATTAGACTATGCGAGTGAATACAAAAAGTGCAAAGACTTTTGGCGAAGTGGTAAAAAAGTGAAAACTATTTGCTGGACAATTTATATAGATACCTAATCAAGAGATTTGGTTTTTACAGCCTAAAGGCACATGTTCACCCATTTGCGGCGTAGAATATCTCTATGTCCCTACAAAAAAATCTCGAGTTTATGGTCTTTGACCTATTCCAAGCTCAAGCCCTCACCAGCCGTCCACGTTTTGCAGAGCACGATAAAAGTGTTTTTGAGAGCGTTTTAGAAATCGCCCTCGAGCTTGCCAAAAAAGAATTTGCACCACACAACCGCAAAGCCGATCTCGAAGAACCGCATCTCGAAAACGGCAAAATTAAAATCATTCCCGAGGTTGCCCAAGCCTTGTCTAAACTGCGCGAGGCTGGTTTTTTCTCTGCCGCCGCCGATGCACAAGTGGGTGGAATGCAACTTCCTAATTTGGTTTATAACGCTGCCCAAGCGGCGTTTTTAGCTGCCAACTGTGGTACCACTGCCTATGCTTTTTTAACTGTGGGTGCGGGTAACTTAATCGGCAGCTTTGGTACCCAAGCACAAAAAGAAAAATACTGGCACAAAATGCTGGCGGGTGAATGGTTTGGTACAATGTGTCTTTCCGAGCCGCATGCAGGCAGCAGCCTCACCGATATTTATACCAAAGCCACTCCGCACGAGGATGGCACTTACCGCATCAAGGGCAGCAAGATGTGGATTTCCGCAGGTGACCACGATATTGCACCGAATATTGTCCATTTGGTCTTAGGTAAACTCCCCGATGCCCCTGCTGGTGTCAAAGGTATCAGTTTATTTATTGTGCCAAAGTACCGTGTTGGTGCAAACGGACTTGAGCCAAACGATGTCTTGTTGGTCGGCTTAAACCACAAAATGGGTTATCGAGGCACCACCAATGCACTTTTATCCTTTGGCGAAAATGACGATTGCCACGCCGAACTGGTTGGGCAACCACACCAAGGTTTGGCATACATGTTCCAAATGATGAACGAAGCGCGTATTGGCGTAGGCATGGGCGGCGCAGCACTCGGCTATGCAGGTTACGAATATAGCCTTGGATACGCGCTTGAGCGCAGGCAGGGGCGGCATCCCTCGAGCAAAGACCCTAGCACCCCCCAAGTGCGGATTATCGAACATAGCGATGTCAAGCGGATGCTGCTGCAACAAAAAGCCTTAGCCGAAGGCGCGCTTGCGCTGTGTTTATACGCCTCGAGTTTGGTGGACGACCACCAAACTCACCCAGACCAGACCGCCCGCCACGATGCTCTAACCCTGCTCGAGTTGCTCACGCCGATTGTAAAAGCCTGGAGTACGCATTACGGCTTGGAGGCAAATTATCAGGCAATCCAAATTTTAGGCGGTTATGGTTACACGCGCGAATACCCTGTGGAGCAGATTTACCGCGACAACCGCCTTAATCCCATACATGAAGGTACCAATGGCATTCAGGCACTGGATTTATTGGGGCGCAAAGTACCCATGCAAGATGGTCGAGCAATGCAGCTTTTGGCACAACAGCTCGAGAAAACCATTCTAGAGGCGGAACAGGCAGGCTTACTCGAGGCAGCCGCCACCCTGAAAAACGCACTCGAGGTGGTACAGCAAACCACGCTAGCGCTCATGAGTACCAAAAATTCGGACTTGCGCCTTGCGAACGCCTGGCATTATCTCGAGATGTTGGGGCATTTGGTGGTGGGCTGGCTGTGGCTACGCCAAGCGTTGGTATCACAAATCGCACTGGCAAATACCAAAGACGGTGGTTTTTATCAGGGCAAACTGCATGCCATGAAGTATTTTTACCGTTTTGAGTTGCCTAAAATTGCGCTTTGGAGCAATCTCCTAAAAAATTTAGACGACACCACACTCGAGATGCAAGAAAGCTGGTTTTGAGAATTTGACACCTGTTTACTTTGGTGTTACACTCCTTCGGCTACCAAGCGGAGTGCTTTGTGCCGAAGTGGCGGAATTGGTAGACGCACCCGACTCAAAATCGGACGCGAAAGCGTGGGGGTTCGAGTCCCCCCTTCGGCACCAAAAAGGGATTTTATGACAATAGTGTTCTGGTTACTCTTGATTATCTTCTTGCTGATAGCAGCGGGGCTTGTCTACTTTGTATTGCTCCAAGAACCTAAGCAAGGTGGTGGTTTGCAGGCGATGGGTGGCGGTGGTGCGTCTGACTTTATGAGTGGGCGCGGTATGGCTGGCGGTTTGGTGATGCTCACCGTTTACGGCGGTATGGCGTTTATGCTGCTCGCGGTAGCGCTCAATCTGATTCGTTTGTAATTTCGGCAACGCTTTCAAAGACGGTCTCGAGTGATTTTGGGACTTTTTTTGTGTCAAAGTTGTGCCAAAAAATTAGTTTTCATGCGTCAATTACGTTAAATTCCACTAAGCCAAATGGCTTGACGTTGTCATGACAGCCTGATATGGTAGACGCGTTAGCACAACTCTCGAGTGAGAGGAATCAGAAATCTCAAACCGAGGTTTCTGCGGCTACGTTCTAGGAGGAATGGCATGAAGAAGACATTGGTAGCATTAGCTGCATTGGCGCTAGGCAGCAGCGCAGCGGCACAGGCGTTTGTTTATCCAGCGAAGTGGTCGGTTACATCGCCCGCAGAAGTCAAGCGCGGTGGTTCGTACCGTATTTCGACCATTTCAGAATTCAAGACGTTCAATCCCTTCACGACTTCTGAAGCAACGAACATCCCCGACGAAATCTCTGCAGGCGGTTTGTTCCGTTTCGACCCGGTATCAGGCGATTATATCCCATACATGGCAGCTTCCTACACTGTGTCACCGGACAAGCTCGTCTGGACAATGAAAATTCGCAAAGGCATGAAGTGGTCAGATGGTAAGCCAATTGTAGCAGATGACTGGGTTACAACTTTCAAAATTCACACCGATGAAGATGTCGGCAGCAATAGCTACGATGGCTTTTTCATCAATGATAAGCCTATTGTGGTCTCTAAAGTAGATAACGAAACCGTTCGTATCGTCTTTCCGAGCGTAGATGCCACTGCAATCGCACAAGCTGGCTTCGACCCTTGGCCTGCCCACGTTTTTGGACCTGTTTACGCAGCCCGTGGTGCAGCGGGTATCAAGGCAATGTGGAGCCTTTCAACCAAACCAGAGGACTTGGTTTCGTCGGGTTCGTTCAAGCTCGTCAGTTACCGCACGGGCGAACGCGCCAGCTTTGAACGCAATCCACTTTTCGGCGAGTGGAATAAGGATTCTGCTGGTGGTGCATTGCCCTACTTGGATGGGTATAGCTATAGCATCGTAAAAGATCAGAATGCCTCGCTTGCCGCTTTCTTGTCAGGTTCGATCGACACCCACGGTGTACGTAACGCCGATGACTTGCGCCAAATCCGTGCAGCGATTGATGGTGGCGGTTTGAAGGCTGTGTTGCGTCCCAATGTTGGTGCGGCAGCCAGCAGCCAGTGGATTGTTTGGAACTGGAATCGTAAATCTGATCAATTCAAGCAAAAAATCTTCCGCGATGCTAATTTCCGTCGTGCCATGAGCCACCTCACCAACCGTGCTGCCATGGTCAACATCGTTTTGGGTGGTTTGGGTCAGCCCGCTTACACCAGTGTCTATGCGGCATTCACACAATGGATTTCGCCAACCGCCAAAAAGTTTGACTACAATCTCGAGGCTGCCACAAGTCTGCTCGCAAAGGCTGGATTCTCCAAGAAGAATGCGAATGGTTTCTTGGTTGACCGTGCGGGTAAGGTGCTCGAATTCGACCTTGCAACCAATGCCGGTAACACCACGCGCGAGGCTTTTGCCCGTATTTTTGCCGACGAAGCTAAAAAGGTCGGCGTGAAAGTCAACTTCCGCCCAATTGACTTCAACACACTCGTGTCACAGCTCGTTTCAGATGGTGAAGACCGTAAGTTTGACTCGATCTTGCTTGGTCTCTCCGGCGGTAGCCCAATCTACCCACTTGGTCAGAATGTTGAACCATGCGGTACCAATCTGCACGCCTTCAATACCTCGGGCAAGTGCTTGGCTGCGTGGGAAACTCAAGTCACTGCACTGTATGCTCGCGGTCGCCAAGAACTCAATACGGCAAAGCGTATTGCTATCGCCAAGCAAGTCCAAGATATCCAAAGCAACGAACAAGCATGGGTGTACTTGGTCTCGCCAAGTGTCCACTTCACATGGAACGCTCGTGCACGCGGTGAGTATCCCGTTGGTGTCGGTAGCTCAATCAATGGTTCACGCAACCTTGATTTGACTTGGATTGCACAATAACTGAACGGTTTTTCACTCGAGGGTGGGGGTTACAGCCCACCCTCGAGTCCGTAAAAAGAGAGACGATAATGTTAGGATTTGTTTTAAGGCGTTTTCTGAACCTTATCCCGGTTTTTATTGGGGCAACGCTGTTGACTTTTTTAATTATTCAAGCTGCGCCCGGTGATTTTCTGACCGAGCGCAAGCTGGACGCACGAACCACCGCGAGCACAATTGAGCGGCTCGAGCGGCAGTTTGGCTTGGATAAAAGTATACCAGAACAGTATTTTTTATGGCTTGGAAACTTTGTGCAAGGAAATCTTGGGGTATCCTTTGATAGCAATATTCCAGTTTGGGATTTAATTGGTCCTAAGATTGGCAATAGTGCGATGCTCGTTTTTGGTGAGCTATTACTGCTTTACCTTATTGCTGTGCCTATAGGAATTTATGGCGCAGTCAGGCAGTACAGCTTGGGCGATAAGCTCATTAGTTTGGTTAGCTATTTTTTCATTGGTTTTCCGTCGTTTTTTTTAGCACTTTTGATTGTTTTTGGTCTGGTCACATTTAAGCTCAGTAACGGTTCGTTTTTATTTACTGTAGGT
>JBKBVO010000156.1:0-5720 GCA_046289535.1 Deinococcales bacterium
TTGCCCAGAGTGTGCTCAAGGTCGAGGCGGGTGAAGCATGATGGAAGCCAAGTATTCAACGCGCAGAAAAGCCCTTGATGGCATAAAAAAAGACCAAGCGAGCACGGCGCACTTGGGGCTTTGGCTCGAGAAGTACATCGAGAGCACCTACAGAGAACCCGAGGACAAAGACACCACACAAGGTGAACTGCTCAACGCCACGCGCAAAAATTTAATTCAAGAGGCGCACCAGCTCAGCGTGCAGCAAAGCGCAGACGCAGACTACACCCTGTTTTTTGGGCGCTACCAAGCCGCGCTGCAAAGCCTTGGGGCAACCTGCCAAGCAGCGCGCGTGCTCGGGCGAATGGTGGTGGGTTTAGGCAGCGAGAGCGTCTGGGAAAACAGCCTGAGCATCCACCGCACCTACGGCGTGCCGTTCATCCCGGGCAGTGCCCTGAAGGGCTTGTGCTCGAGTTACGCGCACCGTTTTTTGGGCGAAGCCTGGCAAAAGGGTTCCCAGGCGCAGCGCAGCGCCTTTGGCGAAACCGACAGCCGCGGCTATGTGCAGTTTTTTGATGCCCTGCCCGTACCGCAATCGTGGTCGCTCGAGCGCGAGGTGATGACCGTACACCATCAAGACTACTACAGCGGCAAGGCTGCCCCGAGCGATTGGGACGACCCCAACCCCATCCCCTTTGTGAGTGCGACCGGCACCTACCTGATTGCTTTTCTTGCCCCCGAAGGCTGGCAGGCGAGCGTGCTTGAACTGCTCGAGCTGGCGCTCGAGCAAGAAGGCATCGGTGCCAAGACCTCGAGCGGGTACGGCAGGCTCGAGTTTTTGGATTCGCCGCGCAAAGCTCGGCTCGATGCCGAGCAAGCGCTGCAAAAACAGCAAAGTGTACATCAAGAAGCGCTCGAGAGGCTGGTCAAAAAAGTGACCGACCTGAAGCCGCAGCACTACAACCCGCAGATGCCGACCATTGTCAAGGACTTAAAACAGCTCGAGCCGCACGCCCAACAGCAAGCCGCAAAACGGATTATGAATCTACTGCGCGAAAAGAAGCTGCTCAAAGAATTCAAAGGAAGAGCTTGGCTTACAGAGCTACAAGCATTGGAGGAAGCATGAACACTGTTTTGGTCATCAGTATCGGTCAAAGCCCCGACCCTTGCTTTGCCAGCGTGCAGCAGCACAGCGCGGGTCGGGTAATCTTTTTTGCGAGCCAAGAAACGCGCGGCACGGTCACCGATATCGAGCGTCTGCTCGAGAGGCGCGGCGAGCTGGTCGCGCTCGAGCAAGACGACGAATACGATTTTGGGCGCTGTTACAAAACCGCTCGAGAGGCGATTCGCAAGGCGCTCGATGTGCCCGAACCAAGGCGGATTGTCGTAGATATCACCGGTGGCACCAAGACCATGACCGCCGCACTCGCGCTCGCCGCGAGCGACCACCAGCTCGAGTTCGCCTACGTGGTGAGCGAAAAACACCCCGATGGCAAATTCAAACACAACTCCGAAAAGGTCAAACCCTTCGCTAACCCCTTGCACACGTACCACACCCGCGAACTCGAACGCTTGCAGAGCAGCTTCAACGCGGGTGATTTCCGCGCGACGCTCGAGACCATCAAGACCATTCTCGAGCGCAGCCAAAACGATTACGACAAGCGTTTTTATACTGAACTTGAAAGGTTAGTCAAGGCGTTCGAGGCGTGGGATTTGTTCGATCATTCCAAGGCGAGCGATATGTTCCAAAAAGCGCTTAGGGAGTTGAAAACGCTGTCTGACGCAAAGCCAGACAGCCCCTGGCATGCTTGGATTCGTCAGCTTGAAGCGTTGCAGCCCGAGCTTGAGCAACTCAAAATGGCAAAAAAGGAGCCAAGTATGGTCTTGTTGCAAGACCTGCTCGCCAATGCCGATAGGCGCATTGAACGTGGCGAGTACGACGATGCGGTCGCGAGGCTCTACCGCGCTGTTGGCTTGTACCTCGAAATCCTGCTCACCGAAGCTGGGGTGAAGATCGAGGAGACGCGCTACACCCTGCCCGAAAAAGCCGTTGGGGTGATGCAAAAATTTAGAGAGCATCAGCGAAAGGGTCGCAATGTCTTGGAACTGAGCAGCATTCCTGATATGGCGAAGCTCGCGGCACAGCTCGAGCCACACAAGGGCGCTGCGCTGTGGCGTTCCCTCGAGGAGGGAAAACTAGGCAGTATCCTCAAGAAGCGCAACCAGAGTATTTTGGCGCACGGTGTTCAGCCCATTGGCAAAGAACTCGCCGAAGGCTTGCGCCATGCCTTGCTCGAGGAATTCGACTTGCAGAGTAAGCCAATCTGGATGCCGATGCCCAAACTCATCTAAACCCCATGCTCGAGACTTTTTTTACTTGGCTGGGCAATCTGGACACCTTGCTTGGCATCTTTGCAACGCTTTTTTCGTTTTTGACATGGCTCAATTTGCGACAGCGCAACCGTCGCTACCAAGAATTGATCAGCCGCGAAGCGCCCGTTATAGACTTCGAGGAGCGGATACAAGCCAACCAGGGGGTCAAGAGTTCGGCTCCCGTTGCCCTGGCACTCGCCCTCTTGCCGAACATCAACGCCAAGAGTATCCGCGGCGACATCGAGCGTCTTATTCAGCGTACAGAAGAGCTGAGCGCGCTCACTCGAATCGAGTGCATCGATATCAACGGCATCAATAACCTCGAGGATCGCAAGCAATTCGTGACCGAACTGCGCGCCATGCGCCGCAAATTGCATGAAGAGGGTTGTACCGAACTGCACCTTTTTATCGCCGGTCCTAGTGCGGCGGCAGCGCTTGCGGGTGCGATGTTCGACAATTGGATTCCCGTCAAGCTCTATGCCTCTGCGACCAACAAAATCGGCGACGTGCGATACGAATACTGGGTGCCACTCGACATCGTCAAAGGCAATTAAAAGTGGATGAGTACATGGATTTAAGCGCACATTGGCAGCACTACAAAACCCTTGCGCCCGCAGCGCGGCAAAATTATCTCGAGCAGCAGATTCACCCACTGCTTTTTGCACGCCTGACCCCGAGTATCGCGCCTCGCCCGAACAGCAGCATCCACACCTTAGGCACGAGTATCGAGCCGGTTGTGATTGCCGCGCGCAAAATCGCGGCGTGTGATGTGTATCTGCTCGGCAGCAAAGAAACCCTACCGCTTGCAGAAAAAATAGCCGCCTACTGCCCAGAGCAAAAAATTCATGCGCTCGAGATTGAACGTGCGGGGACGCGCAGCATCTACTCGGCGGTGCGCCAAGTCGTCGCGCCCTACAGCACACTTGCGCTCGAGATAACGAGCGGTACCAAGGCGATGGTCGCCGCGCTCGCAATGATGGCGCAGCAGCTTCAACTCGAGGGCTGTGGTGTGCAGCTGTTTTATGTGGATAACCCCAATTGGGATGCCGAAGCGCGCCGCCCCATGCCGGGTTTTGAGCAATTGGTACAGCTCGAGTTGCCCTAAAATGACAAGCGCACTTTGGTTTGTGCTGCTCAACAAAGCCACACCCAGCCCTCAAACTCGGACTTGCAAAAAACCCATGTGTCAGAATTTATCTCATCACGAGTGCACCCGCGACGCAACTCCGATAATGTTATTTCTTTGCGCTTGCTGCCAACGCCCGTGCCGACTTGCTCTGAGCACTCGGCTCGAGCCGCCCCATCGCCATTAAAACCCGTGCCACATTTTGCAGTTTTTGCTCATCCGCACTTGGCAAGGCTTCCAGCTCGAGTTCACTAAACTGCTCAAGCACATCTTCACCACGCAAAATTTGTACGTCGTCTAAGCACAACTCACCAAGCCCCACCAATTCATACACACGACGCACCGTGTCAAAGCGGCAAATCTCAATCAGGTCGGCAGGGTCAATGCCCCCCAGTTGCGCCAGAATTTCGGGGGCTTGCAACTCGAGAATCTGTGTTGCACCATGCGCGGGAACTTCTATTTCTTGTTTTTGGTGCCAACCATTGTGTACTGCGCTTGCCCCCTTAAAAGTAAAAACACTTTCTTTGCCCAACACATGGCGCAGGCGCAGACTTTTTCCCGCACAGCGCAGACGCAAATCAGGCAGGTCAAAATAGCGGTTTTGTTGTTGTTCGGTGCGTAAAAACTCGAGCCTTACACCAGCGATTTGCTCGATACCATCCAGTTTGGGCAATACACCTGTCAGTTTGAGTTCACGTTCAATTGCCATAGTGTTAGTCTACGCTAAATAGCGTAGGCAGGGCTGACACAGTTGTGTTAGCTTGCCGCTCATGGTCGCTGCTCAAACCCTCAACCGTCAGATGTTTAACTTGGCGCTACCACTTCTTTTATCGAATTTGGCGGGGGTGCTGCTCGGTGTAACCGACACATTTTTTGCAGGTCAGTTGGGAACCAGTGCTGTTGCCGCTGTGGGTTTAGGTGCATTGTGGTTTTTCACGCTTTTTTTGTTACCCAGAGGCATGGTTGGCAGTATTGTACCATTTGTATCACAGGCTTATGGTGCATCCGATTTTACCAGGGCAGGTAAATGGCTAAGCTATTTTTTGGTTTTTGCGACCGCCTTGCTGCCTTTACTTCTTGTCTACAGACCGCTTTTACAGGTCGCTATCGGCGCAAGTGGAGCAGAACAGGCCGTACAAAAACTTGCGCTTGATTACGCTACTCTTCGCTTGCTCGAGATTCCCTTTGCCCTGCTCTTGACTGCACTTGTGGGGTTTTTAATTGGTATTGGTGATTCAAAAACCCCAATGTTCGTGAATTGGGGCATGGTGCTACTTAATGTATTTCTGAACTGGGTTTTTGTTTATGGAATGTTTGGCGCACCCAAAATGGGATTGTTGGGTACAGCGGTGGGCAGTGTGCTGAGTTTTGTGGTGGGTGCAACTGTTATAAGCGTCTTGGTCTGGCGCTGGCATCGCAAAGCGTATGCCTTGGGCTTTGCCTTGCCACAAAAAAGCCAGTGGCTCGAGATGCTCAAAATAGGTGTCCCAATGGGGTTTTTAGAAATGCTCGAGGTCAGCGCTTTTGCAGCGTTCTTGGGACTTACCGCACGAATCAGCACCGAAGCGCTCGCTGCCAGCCAAATTGGCAATCAGATTTCGGCATTGGCATTTATGCCTGGTTTTGCTTTGGGTAGCGCCACCGCGAGTCTGGTGGGACGCTACATCGGTGCTTCCGACCTGCTTACAGCCGACCGCGCTTGTTACACAGGGGTGCGTTTAGGCATGGTTTGGATGGGTGTAATTGGTGTGCTGTTTTTGGTTTTTGCCGAACCCCTAGCGCGGTTGTTTTCTCGAGAAGAGCACGTGGTAGCGCTCACCGCCTCGTTGCTGCGCCTCATGACCTTTTACCAAATTTTTGATGCAGTGAATATTGTTTTTCGCTCTGCGCTTTTAGGTACGGGCGATACCCGCTTTCCAGCGATGCTCACACTTTTTTGTGCTTGGACAATCATGGTCGGGGGCGGGTATTTGATTGTCCAAGCGGGTGGCGGTTTACTCGAGGTCTGGCTTGCACCTTTTGCATACTTAACCTTGTTGGCAGTGGTTTATTGGCAACGCTGGCGCTTTGGACACTGGAAAACACTGCGCGTAGGGCAGGTACAGGCGTAGCACATGATTTATGCTACTTTCTCTTAAACGTTCTCGAGTTCTTCTTGGACGAGATTTGCCGCCTCGGCTTCGGCGGGTGTGTTGGCACTGCGTTCGCGCAAAGGCATAAACCCATCTTCAATATCTGTCAA
>JBKBVO010000157.1:0-5690 GCA_046289535.1 Deinococcales bacterium
ATCATTTTCCAAGTCTCGAGCCACTCTTGCTGGTTGTCATCAAAGCGGGTCAGGCTTTCACCCTGACTATAGGCAGCATTTGCGCCTGCTTCAATGGTTTGAATCACAGGAACTGTTACAACACTTTGGGTGGGGGTCGTGGGCTTAGGTTGAGTAACTGGGTTAGGTTGGACTACAGGTTTGGTCGGTTCGACAGTTACAGCATTTGGAGCAGGGGTAGAAATTGCAGTTGCAGTTGTTCTCGGTACGCCGTATTGGATTGCCAGCACAGAGCGGCGATAGGTACTGGGGGCGGGATTGAGCAAAACTCGAGGGTCTGGAGCATCGGCTTCAGCTAAGGTTGCCAGCAGTAATTCGCCTTGTGGGGTCAGGTATTTTGTCAGTGCAACAGCTTCATCGCTCGAGAGTAATCCAGCCCCAAAAGGGGATGCTCTTGGGGTGGGTTTTAACTGTGCTGCTTCGCCCGACTTGACACTGCGTGCGACGGTAAACCATTTGGCACCATCAAAGTAGTAAACGCTTTGGATATTGCGCTTTGCGCGTACTTGAATTTGATCGCCAACAAAAGCGCCCGAAAATGCGTCTAGTGGTTTAATATCGAGTTTTAGATTGCTCGAGCCGTTTGCTGCCAAAGTGCGCGGTACCACATAACCCGAAAGCGGTATGGCGGTGGGTCTACTGAGTTCTACACGCCCATTATTGATACTGATGCTCTGTGCGTCGCCGCTAAAAAACGCAAAGCGCTCAGAATTTTTAGCGGCATAGAGCGAGATATCCGAAAAGTTATAGGTCGGGGTTGTTTGTGCAAGGACACTGCAGGCTCCAAGCGCAAATATGGCAAAAATTCTTTTCATGCTCCTATCCTAAACCAAATGGCTTTGGCAGGATGTGGATTCACTCATCAAATTCTTTGGGATTGCTTTAGGATTGCAAAGCACGCCGAATCTGTGCCATATGTTGACGCGGATGTGCCGTGTATAACTCCGCATTTAAAAGTATCCGTCCAATACTCGAGCGTTGTTCGACAAAACTGCTCGGCAGGTGTTGCAGCATAGCTTTGGTTGCAAGGTTGGTCTGTTTGAATTCCTCGAGTAAGGCGCTACTGGTGGGATAACGTTCCAACATCGCTTCGACTCGAGCATCCAAATTGCTACTAAAGGTCTCGAGTTCAGTACCAACCACCAAGCCAGCAACAAATGTTTGGTACTCTTGTTCAGCTAAGATCAGGTGTGCTAGTACATGATTTGCGCTCCAAGCCGTTTCGCTTGGGCGCTTATTTGCAGCTTCTTGGCTGACATTTTCCATGAGTTCAGCCAACTCTGCTTCTATGACTCCGCGTTCCTTGCAGACTTGTTCGGCAAGTTCGGACGCAGTATGGGGAAACGTTGGTAGCACTCTGGATTTAAGTGTTAGGGATATGTTGTGTCTTTCGCCATTGCGATAAAACTCAAGCTCGAGTGAATCACCTGCTTTGTGCTGTTGAAGAATTTGTGCAATTGTGCCAAGTTGCTCGAGTTTTGTGTCAGCAAGTTTACTCAGTACATCGCTAGCTACTAACCCAGCCGCTTCGCCTGAAAGCCCTGCGATTGTGCCACTGATGATGATTCCATGATTGATGGGTAGATTGTACTGCGCCGCATTTTCGGAGTTAATTTCTCCATTTACCACCACCCCAAGCCAAGGACGTTCGGTTACATCGAGGTGAACCCCTTGAGTTTGTGTGGCTTCAAGCACCGCCAACCCGCGAACCAAAAGTGACTCGAGTTGGCTGCCAATTGGGCGCTCAAAACTGTATATCACCTTGGTGGCGTTGCCCTCTGGATGCAAAGAAACGTCTACGCGTACTGGGGTTGGGTCTTCGGCTGTGTGCCAAAGCATACTGAGGCTCTGATAGGGTTGAACGCTGATAAATTCTCCCATCACATAGTATTTAGGCGTTCGCCAATACAAATAGACTCTTCCCTCAGAACTTGGCTCGAGTTGAGCATCGTAGCATAGCCATTCACAAATGGCAGTTGCATTGGTCAAGGCTGTGTAGAGCTTGGCTGGGGTAGATTCAATTGTGCGAGTGATTTGCATAGGTCTCCTTAGGTAGCGCAGGAAGGTTTGGATTGAGAGGGCTGTCCTGTTTTGGTTTTATTGGCTTTTGAGAGGCTCAAGCGCCACGTTGCTGGTGCTTTGAGTGCATCTCGAGCCGCCTGTTTACGGTACTCATCTACATTTTGCTGGGCGCTTTGCAACCATTGCGAATAGTTTATAAAATTCATAGGCAACCTCCAATATATTTCTATTGGAGGTTACCTATATTGTCAAGCATCTATGCAATTTTGCTTATATGTTCTATTTTTCGGGAGTTTGTATTGTGCTTAAGCCGAATTGAGTCAGGAGATCATTAACAACGTTTTGCAAGATTGTATGCTCAAAACGATACAACGACTTGTTGCCCTTTTTCTCGAGTTGTACAAGCCCAACATCGCGTAAAAGTTTCAGATGCCCCGAGACAGTGGGCTGTGTAACACCAAGCTGTTCTGCAAAATCCGAGACGCTCATTTCAAAATGTTGGTAGCGAAATAACAGTGTCAACAACAATAAGCGTGTCGGATCGGCTAGCGCTTTAAGTTGTTGGGCAATCTGTGCGCTTTGATCTTTTTGGTCTTGGTGATAATCTTCGCTACGAATACCAAATGCCAATAAATGTTGTTGTTTGGCATCAAAGCTAAATCCACCACCGTAGGCAAAATAAAGTGGAATAACAACCACCGAATTTTGCGCCAAAGCCATCTTGATATGCTGCCTAGAACTTTCTAGCTGCATAAAATGGTGCGTTGGTAAAGCCAATAATATATCTTGTTGCTGGGCATATTTTTCTAAAAATTGATCGCAGGCAACTCGGCTGGCGGTACGTCCTTCTTGTTCCCATATAGGCTCGATAAATGCCCATAACTGGCGCAACAGTACAACATAAGCTGCTCGAGTTGAGTTATCAAGTAAGCGCTCGAGCCGCATGATCAGCGCAGCATATTGAGACTCTTCTTTCTTTTTTTTTGCTAACTCGAGTTCGGCTTGGCGTTGGCGTACCTGAGACAAAAATTCTGGTAGATGATGCTCTAGGTTGTCTAAAAAACGATCCAAGGTATGGTCGAAGGTATAGCCAAAATTGGCAATGAGGTGTAGTAAATCAAGGCTGCATTCATCATCTTGCCAAAATTCCTGAAGGTTTTTTCTGAGGTCTGAGTTTTGTGCATAGAGTCTTGCGTGCCAAGGGAGAGCAGGTGCTTTTTGGTCGCGGGTCAAGGAAAAGTGCGCGTATGCAAACTCAATAGCGACACAGGGCGTAACCACAAGATTGACGCTATTTTCGGCAATAGTCGTATGGTAGGTAAGAAAGTCCGACTCCATAGGCAATGACCGATTGTAGCAGATTCATTCAGGATTCGGTGTTCAGCCAGAGTAGTTGCACAGAATCCGAAAATAAGTCTGCTTGGCTCGAGAACAAGGCTTGAAACGCACTTTTAGCCATGGTGTGTTCGATTTTCTTGATGTAAATACGCTCGAGCAAACCCAAGTAGTACCCTATATCGTAATCGTTAGCAAGCTCGTGTGGGTCGTTGTTTTCGTCGGCGGGCAAGATACTGTAGCCATTTTGCGTTTTATAAAGCCGAATTTTTTGTCCGCGTTGCCAAGTGCGACCAGATTGGAGCATCGCTTCGTAGGCAGTTTCTCGTAACTTGGTGCGTGAAGCGCTGTACTGTTCCACACTTTTGCGTAAGCGCACTCGTGTTGCAAGCGCTTTGGCAGGAAGATCTCGAGATATAATCTGCGCTCGTGCCTTCAAGTAAATCAGACGAATCTCTTCGGGTTGGTCTTTGAGCGCGGCTGTAATCAGTTTTTCTATCAGTTCTGTAAAGAAAGGTTCAAAGCGACTCGAGCGGAAATTTACGCCGCGCAACAGTACGCTATTGTTTTGGCGCAGCAGCCCGTAGTTTTTGATGTCGTGGGAGAGCATTGCTGGATATAAGTCGTCAAACTCGAGCCTAATGCCTTGGGGCAAGGTGTCTGAAATCTGTTCCACCAGCGTGATGGCTGCATCTTGTGCAAGATGAGTGGCGAAAAAGACCCCATCGGTGTCTGCTTCAAGCAGCATCATTCCGGCTTGCTCGAGTTGTTTGTTGACGCTTGCCAGAATTTCGCGCCCAATCCGAGTGATTTGGTCGGCTGCCCGGCGGTCAGCAAAAAGCGCCATTTCGCCTGCGCCTAAATAGCCGTAAGCACTATTTAAGACCAGTTTAAGTGCTGCCTGCATGGCATCGTGCGGCGAGTTTTTCTCAAGTTTGGCTAGGCGTTTATGTTCTAAGCGGCGCTCGAGCATTTGGCTGATCAGTTGGTGTGTTACCCCTAAATGATCGCAAGATGGCGAAATTTCATAGGTGCGAATTATGCTTGGATAAAGGCTGGCAATATCGGCTTTGACCACATTTTTGGCAAGCCCTGAGCGAAATAAATATACTGCCCCACCTTCGTGTGGTGTGGGCAAAGTGGCACAGTCAGATTTGGGTAATGCCAAACCTGCATATTTATAAGCACGAACCAGCATTGGTTCAAAAATTCCAGTGGCAGTACCAGCACTTGCCACGCGTTCAAAACGCCGAGGTGCAAGTTGGGTCAGTGCAAAACTTGCAGGTAGCAGTTTTTGGCTGAGTTTATCTACTTCGCGCACATCCTCGAGTGCATAGGCGCGTACCCGCTCAGGGCTGCTGCGGTAAGTGCTTTCAATGCTAGCTCCCTCGAGATAAATGCGGTCTTTACTCTGCAAACCGTAGTGCTTGGCAACATCTTTAAGACGGTGGCTAGGCAGTTCTCGAGTGACAAAATCGTGCCGCCAAACAGCATCCAGCGTATCTATTATCTCGCGCCCTGCCATACTTGGTCGTTGCTCGAGCAGACTGCGAAGTGGTGCATCATTGCGCCCAAGCACCAAGGTAATGCCATGCACCTCAGCGCGAGCTTGCAAGAATGGCAAATCAAAGCCAAAAATATTGTGATTCTCGAGCACATCGGGGTCGCGTTCTTGAATCGTTTGAATAAGTGCCAAAATAATTTCTGATTCGCTTCCCTCGAGCAGTGTTTCAAAGCCGCTTGAGTCACGCACGGCAATCAAAAAAATTGCTCCATCTTTGGCAGAAAGTGCAGTGGTCTCGAGGTCGAATTGTAGGCGTTTAAGGTCTTTGTACTCAAGTCCCTTAAATGCAGTACGCCCTGTTTGCATCAGATATTGTTCGGTCAAACCCACAGCATAAAAATTGGGGTTATCTCGAGATTGCCCAGTGATGCGCCGTAACCTATTCCAATCAGAACAGCGCAGCAAGAATTTATAGGCACCTTGTCCCTCTAGCTCGAGAATTTCGATGCCACGCCAGTTGTGGCTGGGCTTTTGGCAATAGAGCCAAGGCATAAAGGTATCCTGCTCGAGCACAATTTGCCCATTTATGCGTCGCCACAGTGTGACCTTGCCATTGGGCAATGCCTCGAGTGAGACAATGCCAGTATGGTGATCCCAGCCCTCGAGCCAGTGCTGTGCAACGTTTGCATTCATCGTATTGAAACTCACAATTAAATTATGTTACCATCAAAATAGTACAAAGATATTTCAGGAGAGACTATGCCAAAAATTCAGCCTTACCTCGGATTTA
>JBKBVO010000158.1:0-5652 GCA_046289535.1 Deinococcales bacterium
CAGTGCTGCAAGCTGTAAAGCGCAGTCCTCGAGTTCGTCTGAGGACTGCGCAATTCGCAAACTGCCTGTATGCCGAATGGCATTAGGGGTGAGCTGGCGCAAGCGCGCGATTTCCTCGAGTGTAGCCGCATACATTGGTGCAGCTCGAGCACGCCCAAGCTGGTTCACGACTTCGTGGTAAAACGCCTTTAAGCCCGCCAGCACAAAGCCGCCGTTGCGTCCTGCTGCACCCGCACCAACATCGCGTGCATCTATACCAACGACATCTGCGCCGTTTCCCAATGCCTCAATCACTGCTGCCAAACCTGAACCCCCAAGCCCAACCACACAAATATCGGCACTGGCTTCGGACTCGAGTGCAGGCAGGGCATCCCAGGCGTGGTTATCCCACAAAGGTGTGTTCATCAACAAAATCATAATGGAACTCGCGCCAGTTAGTTTCACATGGAACTTGCGCGATTCAAACCTCGTACAATGGTGCGTGGAGAAACGCTGGTACAAATTTAAGCGCGACCGTGTAATTGGAGGGGTGGTGTCTGGGTTTGCGTGGTACAGCGGTATACACCCGCTTTGGATGCGCGCTACACTGTTGTTTTTAGGCTTATCTGGGGCTATTTTGCCGCAACTTTTTTCTATGTTGGTGGTGACCTATATTTTGGCGCTATTTATGCTGCCCAATGTGCCATCAGAACTCGAGCCAGAGGTTTCGCCACTGATTAACGGGCTAGTGCGTCCTGTGCGCGAACGTTTGCTTTCTGGGGTCTGCGCTGGCATTGCCAAGTATTACAAAATAGATGTCAATATTGTGCGGATTTTGACCGTTATCCTAGCGATTTCTGGCGGTGTGGGCATTGTTGCGTATGCCGTAGCATGGCTGATGATGCCCAGCGTAGGAAAAGAAAATCTCGAGTGAGAAATTTTATGGCGTGCGCGGTGATTAACACCTTCACACCGCGAGTTGCGCGTGCGCTTCCCCATCCTGATTTGGTTTGAGTGCGGTCGTGTGGCATCGTATCCGATTGCTGGTTTGGCACTGGATGGTGCAGAACCTTGAATTTGAATCCTCAAGTGACACGAATTTGTGGATGGTAAACTTTTTGTGATTGCTGGCGGGGCAGCAAGACATGATTTCCTAGTTGAGGATAAAAATTCCAGCCTAAGCCAAAGTGCTCGAGAAAATGCGCAAACTCAGCCATAGCCAAATTCACACTCACCCTCGAGTTTCAGAACGAGTTGGTTCTGTCACCAACTGCACTATTACGGGTGGGTTAGCAGGCGGCGCTTGCCACGCCAGTTCGTCTAAACGATTGCGTAGATGCTTGCGCCATTCCCTCGAGAGCGCCCATTGCTCTTTGGGCAGCACCTTCATCAGAACCCGAATTGTGGTCTGATGACCCAACGCCTGCACCCCAAGCACCTCGGGAGGCTCAAGAAATTTATTTTTGCAGTTAGCCTCGTCAGCAAATGTCTTGACCAAGTTTTGCAATTCCCGCATTGCCGTTTCGACCGGAACAGTGTTTGGCACGTCCACATCTGCCACAATCCGCGCCCAGTCTTTAGACAGTACACTGACCGTTTTGATTTCGCCGTTGGGAATAATATGCGCTGTGCCTTCAAGGTCGCGCAGTACCGTAACACGCAAATTTAAGCTCTCGACACTACCTGCCAGCACATGCGCCGAAGCCGCATTGACTTTAATCACATCACCCACACCGTACTGGTCCTCGAGCAAAATAAAAAAACCACTCAAGACATCTCTGACCATGCTTTGCGCCCCAAAACTGACCGCCAATCCAAGCACCGAAACACCAGCCAGCAGCGCCGTGACATTGATTCCAAGTTCAGAAAGTATTGCCACCAGCGTAAACACCAAGACCAAAACACGCAAACTCGAGGTCAGCACAACGCGCAGAGTTTCGGTGCGCACATTGCGCCTAGAAAACTCTTTAGGTGTCGTGATTGCAGCCGCAAAACGGTTGATCAGCCAAAGCAAAAAAGCTGCCAACAAGAGTGTAAGAAGTACAGTTGGAGCCGCATCTAAAGTGCCCTCAAGTTGTTTAAGCCAGCGTTCTATCATGCGCTATTTTAGAGCAAACGCCGCACGGTCTCGAGTCCAATTTGCACAACCTCCTCGAGCAACTTTGGGTTTATGCTGGTATCTGAGGGCAAGTGATAATTTGGCTCAAAGCCACGCCAAAAAAACACTGCGGGAATACCTTCGGCAATAAAACTGGCGTGGTCAGAGCCAGAAAAATCATTGAAGCTACCGATTTTAGGGTCTATGCCGCGCACCAGGTCAACCAGACTGCTCGAGCCACCGACTGCCAAATTATTGTTTACCCCCACCATGTCAAAATTGAGCATTGCTTTTATTTTTGGAATCTCGGCGTTAGGCAAACCAGCAGCAAACGCCGCCGAGCCAACCAAGCCATCTTCTTCGGCATCAAAAGACACAAACCAGATTTGCTTGCGTAAGGTGTCTGGTAAGCGCCGCGCCATCTCGAGAATCACAGCCGTACCAGAGGCGTTATCGTTTGCACCTGGACTACCTGGAACACTGTCAAAATGTCCGCCAACAATCAGTTTGGGGGTCTCGAGGCTAAATTTGGCCACAACGTTTTTGCCTACAATTTGATTCTCGCGCACCCCGGAAACAAGGCGCAAGCGCATAAAAGAAGTACGCAAGGCTTGATTGTAAAGTGCTGTGCCATCTGTGCCAGAAATTGCCAGCACAGGAATATCAAATTCGCCAAGCAAATTGGCGCTTAAACGCCCGGGCACACTGTTGACGATCACCACTCCAATGGCTTTGGCGCTCTGTGCAGCACGTGCCTTCTCGAGGAAGGGAATCCCACCACGCTTGACCAAGACAATCCGTCCGCGCACATCGAGATGATTATAATCACTGCGTGCGCCTTGGTTGGGCACTGCCACTACCTCGGCTTCAAGGTCGGATACCGAACTCGCAAAAAGCGCATCGGCTTCAAAGCGCTTACCCCCTACACTGATATAAGACCCGACATCGCGCAAGCGTGAGAAATGAAAGGTTTGGATACTCGAGTCCGCACCAATTTTGCGGTATTCAGACAGCAGATACTGTGCTGCATTCTCGAGATTTTGGCTTCCAGAGACTCGAGCACCAAAACTAACCAAGGCTTTAACATCGGTATTGGCATCGCTGTTCACACCAAAAGCAAAAGAAAACAGACAAGAAAAAGCGAGCAAGAAAAAACGCATCATCTAAATCGTAGCGCTGTTTGATGAGATATTTTAGGTTTGTACAGGCTTTGACCGTAAACAAAAATCTTTGGCGAGCCGTATGAATATGACCGATGTGCTTTACACACAAGTGCAAATTTCCCCGCCCGAGGCAGACAGGCGGGAAAAGAGTTGAGATGCGTTGGGGTTTAAGCTACCCAGGCGGAATTGTTTCAAACTCGCCGCCTTGAATTGGTACTTTGCTCCTTGGTAATAGGGCTTGGCAGCAATTTAAAAACGGAAGCGAAGGTGGGCAAAATGGCGTATAGGCTTGGGAGTATTGTATTATCGCTGACAGTGATTCGCCGTCTCAATTGGAGTACTAACGAAACTCCACCTGCAACTTTTGGCTTGTTGCTTGGGTTGTTCGCTTTGTACCTGCTGTCTTGCTTGGTCTTGGATAGCTTTAGCAACGGTGAGGCTTGGCAGCGTTTTTTGAACGGCTCGAGTGCACCAGCCTTGAATGAACTTGGGGCAAATGCGCGCTTTGTCACCCTGGATGGCAGAGAGTATTGGCGGCTATTGACCGCAACATTGTTACACGGCGGGTTTGTGCATTTACTGATGAACAGCTTTAGCCTGTGGAATTTGGGACGGCAACTCGAGCAAAGCATCGGTTGGCAAGAGTTACTTTTTGCTTATGTGGTAACGGGCTTGTCTAGTTCGCTTCTGAGTGCCTTATTTGGCGAACCTCGGGTGGTTAGTATTGGCGCAAGTGGGGCGATTTTTGGGCTTTTAGGCTTTTTGATTTCGTTTGGCGCACGCGATTTTTTTGACTTAAAAGACCAAATCTCGAGAAATGCAAGCATAGTTTTAGTGGCACTATTACTACCTGCTTTCATTCCCAATATAGACCATTGGGGGCATATTGGCGGGGTGGCAAGCGGCTTGGTGCTTGGGTTTTGCTATCGCTATCCGCTGCAAGGCGTGCGTCAACTTTTGGGTATCTCGAGTGGCGTGCTGCTTTTAGCTGGGGCAGGAATGATTGTCGCGCAAGCGCTGCGGGTGGGTTTTTGAGTTTTTACGGTTGGCGCATTGTTTGGGCGTTTGCCATCAGCACCACTGCGGCATACGGCGTGCTGTATTACAGCTTTGCAGTTTTTGTGCAGCCAATGGAACAAGAGCTAGGCTGGAACCGCGCTCAGACCTCCTTGGCATTTAGTTTATCTGCGCTGGTGGGTGGTTTGGTTGCCCCACTCTTGGGACGCTGGCTCGATAGATACGGCGCACGCGCAATCAGTAGCCTCGGGGCAGGTGCAGCATCCCTATTGCTTTTAGGTTGGTCTTATACCTCGAGTTTAGAAGTTTTATATGCGCTCTGGTTTTTGCTTGGGGTCTGTACTGCAGCAACATTTTACGATGCGGCGTTTACCACGATTGCGGTTTGGTTTAAGCAACAGCGCACCGAAGCGATGCTCACCATTACCTTAGTGGCAGGGCTTTCGAGCACCATATTTGTGCCGCTTGATACGCTATTGCTCGAGATTTTTGATTGGCGTGGAGCGATACGAGTTTTAGCGCTTTTAATGTTTTTGACCGCACCACTGATTTGGCTGGTGGTGCGGCATCACCCGAGCGATGTTGGCAGTACGGTAGATGGTTTACCCATAAAAAATGCAGTACAGACACCACAGATTGCACCTGTTGTGGAGTTTTGGCGCGCTCGAGCTTTTTGGAGCGTGGCACTGGCTTTTGCTTTGGGGCGGGTTGCAGTCAGCGTGCTTGCGCCGCATCTTGTACCACTGCTGCGCGAACGTGGCTACTCGAGTGCATTTGCCGCCACAGCCGCAGGCGCAGTAGGGGTTTTACAGCTTTTTGGACGCGTGATGTTTAGTTCATTTATAAAAAGAGTACGGCTGGTGCTACTCTCGAGCGTCACTTTTTTGCTGCACGGCTTGGGAGTGCTGTTTTTAACTTTCCAAACCGACTGGGGGGTCTGGGGTTTTGCGCTCTTTTACGGCGCAACCAACGGTGCAATAACCTTGACTCGAGCGGCGCTCTTAGGCGAATTATTTGCCCCCAATGTGTACGGGCGAGTCAATGGCACTGTGAGCTTGCTGGTTTCGCTCTCGAGCGCTTTTGCGCCATTTGTAGCGGGGTTACTGCACAACCAATTTGGCGATTACCAGGTGGTGCTTTGGGGCATTGTAGCAGCATTGCTGGTCTCGAGTGGCTTGGTTTTGAATGTTCATGCCAAATCTACTAAGCCTGAGCCGAATCTTCATAATCCAGAAAAATAATCCTTGGTATGCAAAGTCACTCTTTTTCGGATATCACCCCAAGAGCGCCCTCCTGACCATTCGTCTGGCATCGCTGGCGGTGGTTTTACCGCTGCTGCATATTGGATTTGTGCATATCCCGATTGGCTCGAGTATTTGGGTGCATACCTTTCAG
>JBKBVO010000159.1:0-5532 GCA_046289535.1 Deinococcales bacterium
GCGCCACTGCCGTGACCAGCACAGGGTTATCCTCCCACCAGTAGTACCAGCGGTATTGGCGGTTTGGGCGCTCCCAGCGCACGGTGCTTTCGGTTTCAATACGGCTGGCTTTGAGGCGGGAGAGCATACGGCGCGCATTCTCGAGTTGTCCTATTTTTTGGTATGCCAGCGCCAATTGTGCCAAGTGATACGGCTCGAGGTCGCTCAGCGCGGCAAAGCCGTCCATGCTCTCATGTGCCACGCCAGCTTCGGCAAGAGCGCGGTAAGCAACGGATCGAGCACCGCGTTGTGCGCCAGCGTCGTTGACTCGTCCGCGCAACCACTGTACCCCGCCCTCGAGTAAAAACGCCTCAAATTTGACCCCAACGCTCTTTGCTCGAGCCAGTGCCAGCACCACTTGGCTGGTCATCTCGAGCGTGCTCTGGTCTTCTGTCCAAAAGCCCCAGCCGCCATCTTCGTGGCGTAGGGTCTCGAGTCGTGCCAAGCCAGCATCGAGTAGTTCTGGCAGGTCTTGGCGCGGGAAGGCTTGCTGTGCCAGCAATGTGGGTAAAAAGCGCGATAAAGTCTGTTCTGTACAGCCATATGGGTAGCCCACCAACTGCTCGAGTGCGGGACGCACTGCGCTTAACAAACTTGGGGTGAGCGAAATTTTCAAGCGCGCACTCTCGAGCGCTGTATCCGTGGGAATGCTCAATTTGCGTGCACCGCGCCCTGCATCGGCTGCCCAACCAGTGCCATCGGTGAAACCACGCGGCTTGATTTGCAGCGGCAACTCGAGCGCATCGCCACCCAGGCCATCCGCGAATTTAGCAGTGACTTTAGCAGTACCAAATTTGGTGGCGCTGACTCTGGCAGCAAAGCTACCGCGCTGTCCTGGCTGTACGGTTAGGTTCTGCTCGAGTGGACTTTGAGCGCTCAAGCCATTGAGTGCGATGCTGAACTTGCCTGTGCTGGTGGTTGTGCGGTTGTTGTTCACAATGCCGCGCATCGTAAACGAGTCGCCGCGCACCAAGAAGCTTGGTTGGGCGATACGCGCAATGATGTCTTGCGTGACCACCACTTCGCTTTTGGCTTCGCCCGCTTTCGCGCCGATTGTTTGTCCGCGTGCGGTGATACGCCATGTGGTCAGATTTTCAGGGAAAGGCACGGTCATGATTGCAACACCGCTCGAGTCACTCACCAAGCTGGCGCGCCAATCGGCAGTATCGCGGAAATCCTTGCGCACTTTCACTTCGGGAGCAGTCGCTTCTTCGGTTTTGGCGACCATGTCAGTACGGTTTGCGATACCAGGCGCGGCAGAGGTGGGTGCCGCCATCGCTACCACCGGACGCGGGGCATCGATATACAGCGGCTCGTCTTCGCTCGAGGCAGTGCCAACCAAGCTGGGGCGGTAGCCATGCAATACGCTAAAGGGGTTGGGGGTGGTGTCTTCTTTTAAGAGGTACACACCCTTGTCCACCACCGTTACCCCAAGCTCGGTTTGCACGGGTTTGCCGTTTGCATCGCGCACGATAAATTTAATTTGTCCCTGTTCGCTTGCTTGGAATTTTTGTTTGGCGGGTTGAATGGCAATACTCAGGCGCTCTTGCACTTTGGGCACACTGATGCTCGCCTCGCTTTCGTTGTACCTACCGCCCGCAATGTAGCCCGCTTTTAAGGTGATATTTGGCTGCATTTGCGGTGTAATCTTAAAAGTCCATGCGGCAATTCCACTTGTAGCCCTTGCAATGCGCTGATTTTGTACTTCGCTGCCCTCTAACGTCAGCCAGACATCCGCGCCCTGTTTTATACCACTGATAAATGCTACAGCAGTATCGCCAACAGCATATTCGCGCTTATCGAGCTTGATTTGCATTTTGTCACCGTCGTACCACCAATACCAGCTTGGGTTGTCCTCTGTCACCCAAACAAAGGCTTCGCCCAAAGAAATGCGGTTCTGCGGGTCTTTGGCTTTTGCGAGCACACTATAGCCACCACCTTTGGGTGCTTTAAATTTCACCAGTGCATTGCCCTTATTGGTTGTGACCGTGCGCGTCTCGAGCCGCTCTTCGCGGGGTTGCCAACGGTTGCCCGAATACCAGTAATCGCGCCGTACCAGTGTTAGCTCTACGGGTGCAGACACACCTTCGCCGCCTAGGTCGCGGGTGCGCACTTCCATTTCGATTCCGTCGCCAGCCTTGACCACATAGCGGCTCGAGCGCACTGCAACGCGCACAGTGCTGGGATACGCTAAAATTGTGCGACTGGTGCTTTGGGGGCGGCGGGTTTCATCCTCGATTGTGGTCGTGACGGTATATGCCACCACCGCGTTGTCGGGGTCGCGCTCGAGCGGCACACTGACCTCGAGTTTGCCAGTGTCGTTTAGCACTGTGTTTTTTTCTAACACAATCGCAGGGCGCGGCTGCCAGTAATCCCATTCACCCCAGTAATAGCCAAAATCCGCGTAGCGTGGGTCATCGCGGCGGTAGCGCTGGTCTCTCGAGACGCGCACATTGACCTTACCACCCGAGACTCCGCCACCGAACAGATACTCTGCACTTGCAGCAACTTGAATGCTGTTGCCTTGCAGCGCAATTTCTTGTGCCTCGAGTGCCACAGTAAAATCGGGCTTAATGTAGTCCTCGACTTTGAAGCGTGCTGCCACAAGGTTGTTGGTACTGCCACTGCAGGTTGCCTCACCCGAGGGGGCAACAAAAATGGTGTATTGGTCGTACTCGGTAGTTTTAGCGCGCTTGGAGAGCGCAAACGTGCCTCCGATGGTGCCAAAATCATTTACCGTGGGTTTGCCGCGCCAGAGTTCGGTTTGGTTATAGCAGGCAACAGCGCTGATTGTCGGCGCACTGATTGGCTTGAGCGTATTGCCCTCACGCACTGTCGCACGGAAAGAAACGCTATCGCCTGGCTTGTAGAGTGGTCGGTCTGTTTGTCCGGTAACTTTGTATTTTTCGACAGCGTAGCTTTGCCACCATGCTCTCGAGACTGCCCAGTTGTTGCCAGCATTGGCAATCATCACACCAACTTTGGCTGAACCCAGCCCAAGTTTCCCCAAGCCGTTCGCATCGGTGCGGATTTGTTGCAGAGTGTTGCCGTCGGCATTGTATACGGCGGCACTGCGGCGCTGTCCTGTGCTGCGATTGACCGTAAACACACTGACGCTTTTATCGGCACGTTTAATTTGCATGCCCAAATCCGTCACCAGGGCGATGCCCACTCCTTTTGCCTGCCCGCTCGAGAAGCCAATCAAATACAAACCCGCCTCGATTCTACCCAAGTTCAATTGCCCATATTGGCGGTCTTGGCGCACAGTGGTGCGCTTGAATAGGCTCGTTTTGATGTTGGCGGGGATTTTGATTGCGCTGTAGCCGTCATTTGGTTTGAGGCGCAATAACTCGAGTGGCTCGAGCACTTTATTGAACGTCACGGCGATGTCGCCGATATTGCCATAGGTGTAAAGTTCAAAGCGCAACTCCTCGGAGGGCGAAAAAATCCCTCTCGAATACACATAGATTTGGTTTTGGGGCTGTGCCCAGACAAAAGCCACACCCGCAGACAACACCACTACCAACGTCGCCCATAATCGCCAAAATGATTTCATGAAACACAGTTTAGTACATCAACCTGATGCTTATCTGATATGCTACATTACCAATGATGAAAGTCCTCAAATACCTTTTGGCAATGGTTCTTTTTGCAGTTGTTGCCCGGGCTGGAGATGCGGCAAGTCTCGAGTTTGTGGGATTTTCTCAAGATGGACGCTTTTTAGCGTTTGAGCAGTATGGAATCCAAGATGGCAGTGGTTTTCCTTATGCCAGTGTTACTGTAGTAAACACCACCAAAAATACACTTGTGACCCAAGTTTCGCGCACCATCGAAAGAGACGGCGCAGCTATTTCCCAAGCGCGTGCTGCCTTAAATACCAACACCGTGCTGCGTCCATACGCGATTGTGGCAGGTAATCAAGGGCGCTTTATCGGTATTGCACCACAAGCTCCAAATATCAGAGGGCAGCGCAGCCATTTTGTTTATGCTGGCAGAACCCACGAACTCGAGCTAAACAGCGAATTTGTGGATGCAAACGAAAAAACTTGTCCGGAAAAAATCGAAGCGCGCGTAGCGTTAAAACTCACTGTGGCTGGAAAAACCCGCACGCTGCAAAAAGACAGCAAGCTCCCTGCATCTCGAGCCTGCGCTCGAGCTTATGAAATGAAGAGTGCGCACCTGCTCGGCAATACCTTAGTGGTCTTTGTAGTGGTGCATCTGCCTGGATTTGAAGGCTCGGATTTGCGTTGGATGGCGATTACCACAAAGCTGTAAACAGAGACTCGGTGCGGTATATTGGCGTGTGGAAGCTCAGGTATTCGGAATTCAAAAATCCCAAGAAACCCGCGCCGCCGAGCGCTTTTTTAAGGAGCGCAAGGTGAGGTTACACCTCGTGGATTTGCTCGAGCGCCCGATTGCTCGGGGCGAACTCAAGCGCTTTGTGGACAAATTCGGTTGGGACAAGGTGCTCGATCGTACAGGCAGGATTTTTATAGCTTCTGGTCTCGAGCACATGAAACTCTCTGAAGACGGCTGGCTGGCAAAAATCCAAGACGAGCCGCGCCTGCTAAATCTGCCTTTGGTGCGCGTTGGTAAAAACCTCGCGATTGGCAGGGACGAAGCGGCGTGGAAATTGCTGCTTGCGGCTTAAAAACGCAGAGCAGTATACGCTATCAAGCGCACCCCAACAGGCGAAAATGCCAAATCCATACCCATACCGAAAGGCAGGAAGCCAAACCATGCCCCAGGGAAATTGACCCCAAGCCCTGCACTCCACAACCACTGGTTTTGCCCGATGTTCACATCGAGCGCCCAACCCATATCCCAAAAAAGGCGCAATTCTGGCACAGCGCTCAAGATGCCTGCCACGCTCGGCAGCTCGAGTTTGTAGCCCAGCTCGAGGTTGCCGATAACCGCCTGCCGAGCCACCGTAAAATTAGCAGGGTAGCCGCGCAAAAAGCTGTGGTAGCCAAAAGAAAAGCCCTCGGCACCGCCTGTGGTCAGTCCGAGCAAGGCTCTTGTGCGCACAAAAAAGGGCTTGAAGTCGGTTGTGACACTCAAACTGCCTTGCAGCCGCAAACTTGGTGCATAGCCAAAACGCAGCTCGAGCGAACTCGAGAGGCGGGTGTTGCTCCAATCCCAATGGCGTTGTGCAGCAACGCCCACTGCTAGCGCATCCACACTCAGGCGCGCCGCAAAAAACGGATTCCAGATATTGCCCGCTTTGTATTCAATCCCTAACTCCCAGCTATCGCCTAAGGGACGACGCGCAGGGTCGAACACGCCATAAGCGCGAAATGGTGCAAAATCAAAACTGCCGCGCAAAAAAATGCTGTCGGCGCTGTCATTCAGGCGCTCGACATAGCCTAACCCAAGCGTGAAATTCCCCAGTACAGCGCCGCTCACATCTGCACCCAAGCCCAAACTCGAGTAGGCACCCTGTTGTGCCGGGCGAGTATTCCAATATGGTTCAAGCTGGTGCAAAACAAATCG
>JBKBVO010000003.1:0-19884 GCA_046289535.1 Deinococcales bacterium
AAACAAGCGAATTGTTTGGCGCAGTGCTTCTGGGAAAATCTCGAGCTGCTCCAGTATCCGCAGCGCTGTTTTTGGCTCGAGCTGCAAATCTAGACACAGCGCATATAAACCTTCGCTGGCGCGATTTGGGTTGCCGTGTTGTAATTCTTTTGCCAATTGTTTTTGTAAAATCGCTTGCATCGTACACCTCGAGCTAGATTTAGGCTACAATCTTTTTATGAATTGGCGCAATTTTAGAAAGAGTGGCAATGTCGAAGATCGCCGTGGTGGTGGAGTGGCTCGGGCTGGGGGCTTGGGGCTTGGGGGAATTGTGATTGCGGTGATTGCGAGTTTGGTTTTTGGGGTCAACCCCGCACAAGTCATTGGGTTGTTGGGCGGCGCTACAGGTGGGCGAGTCTCGAGTACAGGGAATGTCAACCTAAATGACCGCGACCGCCAATTCGCTGAGAGTATACTCGGCAAAACCGAGGAAGTTTGGGGTAATCTGTTCAAGCAAGCTGGTCAAAACTATCAACCTGCTCGACTGGTGTTGTTTTCGGGTCAAGACCAAAGCGGCTGTGGTGTGGCGGATGCAGCAATGGGTCCGTTTTATTGCCCGCTTGATCAGACCATTTATATTGATATGAGTTTTTTCCAAGAATTGCGCGGAACTTCTAATTCTGATTTTGCGCAAGCCTATGTCTTGGCACACGAAGTTGGGCATCATGTACAGCAGCTTTTGGGCATCTCCGACCAAGTGCGCGCCCAGCGTGCGCGCTCGGATAAAGTGACCAGCAATGCGCTTTCAGTTCGTCAAGAATTGCAAGCCGATTGCTTCGCTGGCATTTGGGGCTATGCTGTTGCTAAAGACCGCACGGCAAACCTGACTGAAAGTGAGATTCGTGCCGCACTCGAGACCGCAGCCGAGATAGGCGATGATGTTTTACAGCGCCAAGCAGGGCGTACGGTGAACCCACATACATTTACGCACGGCAGCGCAAGCCAGCGCCAACAGTGGTTTGTGCGCGGTTTACAGTCAGGGCAAGTTGGGGATTGTGATACCTTTAAGTCAAGAATTTAATTGCCTACTAAGCGGCGACGTACATTGGCGCTGATAAAATCGAGGACATTGACCATCAAGACCACCAAGCCCACCAAAATGATCATCTGGTTGTACTTACCGCTTCGCATGGTTTCTTGAATTAAAAAGCCCACGCCGCCAGCGCCTACGAATCCCAGAATAATCGAAACGCGGAAATTAATCTCGAAACGGTAGAGCGTATAGCTCACAAAAAGCGGCAGCACCTGGGGCAACACACCCCAACGGATAATACTGGTGCCTGGTGCACCCGATGCCTCGAGCGCTTCGATTGGACCCTTTTCTGCATTTTCGATGGCTTCTGAATAGAGTTTCCCTAAATCCGCCATGCTGTGGATGCCCATTGCCAAAACACCCGCCAGTGGTCCTAAGCCCACGGCTGCCACAAAAACCAGAGCTAAGATTAGGGTGTCAACACCGCGGTCAAGATTATAAAAACCGCGCATCAGTGGATAGACCAAGCGTCCCCACCAACTTTTTTCTGTCAGGTTGCGAGCTGCCAAAAAGCTCGAGGGAAGCGCTAAAATCGCAGCAATAAAGGTGCCAATCATTGCCGTGGCGATGGTGATGGTCATAGCTTTTAAGCCCTCGGATAAAATACCATTCCAATCTGGTGGTACGGCGCGTCTGCCAAAATCTTGGATAAAAGGAAAACCACGAATAAAGCGCCCTAAGTCAAACTCCACAGCATTAAAGCCAAAACCCAGAACTGCAACAATCACTGCCAAAAGTGCTCCAGTCGCTAAGTCTTGTGGCTCGAGGGCAATAGCACCGCGTAGCAGTAGGGCAGCACCGCCGATAAACAATAAAATTCCAAAAAACGCCATCGTGCCAAAGCCATATGTGGCTCGAGTTGGAAAAACCCTGCGCGTGTCGGCTTCACCTGCATCGCGTCCAACACTGTAGCCCTTGGGGAGTTCAGATACAGCAGCGATGGTGGTAAGTGGCTCGAGTTTGGCATTTGGGTCGGTTATTCCATATTCAGCACGCTGACGCGAAAGCAACTCGCGTTTGGCATAAGCGTCTCGCACGCTGCGACCAGCTTCACGTTCGGCATTTTGGGCAAACTCGAGTGCGCTTCCGCCCAAAGAAAGGCTATTTTTTGTGGCTTCTTGGGCTTTTACGAGCGCAGCCTCAGCCTCCTCGATGTCTTTTTGTATAGCAGTCCACTCGCTGTTGATGCGCTCGCGTTCTTGGTTATTGAACTCGAGGTCTTTGCGCCAGTCTTCAACCACCAGATTCTCTTGTGCTGGCGTTGCACTCACTACAATTCGGTAGTAGTTGCGCAGTGCGTCGAAGGTTTCAGGCGCCGTGCTCGAGAAGGTATACAACCCAACACCAAGCACGACCAAAGCACTGATGCCATAAGCAACCACAACCTGCGTAGACTTGAGCAGCAGCCTTGCCACCACCAAGGTAACGACTCCTGAAATAAGGGGAATCAGCACCTCGAGTACCCAAGGAATACTGCTTACGCCAACCACTTTTTGCTCAGACCCAGAAAAAGTGAACAACAAAATCAAGACTGTAATCCCCGCAAAAACGCCAGCCAGACCTGAGAAAAGCGCATTGGGTTCCCTAGCAAAAAACGTTACAAGTACGACTATTGCTGCCACAACCATCAGCCAAAACTGAGGTTCGACCAGACTAAAGCCGAACGGAGTAGGAGCCACTAAGTGCCTGGAATACGCACCCGTTAGTTGTGCCAGGGGATGTACAAAATAAACAATTAAAACGCCGAGCGCGCCTGCAGCCACCAAGCGCCTGGCACTACCCCTCGCTGCCAGGGTTGCAACACAAAGCAGGGCTGCTAAAACAATATAGGTCAAAATCATAAGTCTGCCACACTCCCTGCGTAAATTCGATCAACTTCGGCATCAGTGAGTTGTGCGGGTGTGCCATCAAAGATTAATTTCCCTTTGTTGAACCCTAAAATCCGCTCTGCGTATTCGCGTGCCAGCTCGAGTACATGAATATTGACAATCACGGTGATACCGTCTTTGGTAAAAGATTTGAGTAAATCCATAATCACTCCGGAGAGTTTGGGGTCAATACTGGCTGTAGGTTCATCGGCTAACATGAGTTTGGGTTGTTGCACCAGCGCTCGGGCGATGGCAACACGTTGTTTTTGACCACCACTGAGGTTGCTTGCGGTAGTGTAGATTTTTTCCTCGAGTCCCACACGCTTAAGGGCTTGTATAGCAAGTTGCTTGTCTTGAGGGCTAAACAATCCTAAAACGCCCGGTAAACGCCCGTAGTACCCCAAACGTCCAGAAAGCACATTTTCGATAGCGGACAAACGTTCGACTAAATTAAATTGCTGGAATACAAATCCAATCCTGCGCCGCAATTTTCGGAGTTCACGCCCCTGGGCAAAGGCAATGTCTTGTCCCTCGAGCATGATTGTACCTGCGGTCGGGTCGTTGAGGCGATTGAGGCAGCGCATAAATGTGCTTTTTCCAGCACCTGATAAACCAATAACACAGACAAACTGTCCATCTGGAATGTTCAGTGTAACGTTATCGAGGGCTTTAGTGCCATCTGGAAAGACTTTAGAAAGGTTTTTGACTTCGATCATGATGAGCCTTTTGAAGGTCAGAAACGCTCATGAATCAAAGCGTTTCGAGGTGTGCGGATGGGTCTCGAGGAGTGGTGTAGCTTTGTTGGATTATATTTTTTGGCAAGGAAATTTTGGTTTTTCATGTTTTTATTGAAAAGACAAGCCCCTCCCGCTTAGGGAACGGATGTAGCGCAAAAGCCGATAGATTTTAGGTGTTGCCGTGTGACAACTATGCACCAGGGCGAACACAAGGTTCGCCCCACAAGATTTATTGAGTTGCTGTGTGACCCAGAGCTACTTTTTGGCTGCAGCAGCTTGCGCTTCACGCACAATATTGTAGTCCGAGTCCTTGGCGGTGACCAAGTAATCAATGCGATACAAATCGCGCAGCATCTTGCGTGTTGCATCTTGGCTGCGCATGCGCAGCAAAGCGCCAACTACTTTGGTTACGGTGTCTTTGCAGCTTGATTCAAAGTTACGGCGTACCGAAACGGTATCGCCTGGGATTGGCTTGGAGTACGCAAGCACACGAATGCGCTTTTGCTGGGCTGGGTCGGAGAGGTACTGAGTCCATGAGCCACTGGTGCCTTTGGTGTTGTTGGCAAAGGTTGCGCCAACATCTACTGTACCGTTGAGCACACTGAACACAACTGCATCGTGACCACCAGCAAAGACTTGCTTGCCAAACAACTTATCTGGCTCGAGATTCGCCGAAATCAATGTGGCTCGAGGGAAAGTATAACCCGCAGCACTGTTGGGGTCTACCCATGCCACACTTGCGCCCTGCAAGTCCGAGAGCTTTTTGAAACGACTGTCGGCGCGCACAATGAAAGCCGACCAGTAATACGGACCCGCCTCACGCGAGGACTTCAGCAACACAGTTGCAATCCCTTCGCGGGCTGCATCCACATAGCCAACTGGGTTGAGCCAAGCAAAATCGAGCTGCCCCGAACGCATGGCTTCGATCAAACCACGGTAGTCCTGAGCGACGCTGGCGCGTACCTCGACTCCACGAATTTGTTCTTCGAGATAATTGGCGATTGGCTTGGCGCTGGTCAAAACCTTGGTTGCATCCTGAGCGGGGTTAAAACCCATGCGGATGGTCTTGCAGCTTTCTGCACCTTGGGCAACAGCAACTGGGGCGTTTGTGGCAGCCAAAGCTCCGATAGCCAGAGCGGCTGCACCAAAACCGAACAACACTTTTTTCATATCAATCCTCCAAAAAACACACCCTAAGTTTAGGGTCGTCCTATAGGGTAGCAGGATACCTAACCGGCTTGGTATGTCAAGCTGATATTTGAACCCGAGACTATTTGAGTATCCCAAGTACCAGTAGTGTGAGCACAGTAGCACCGCCGAGCAAGTTGACCGCGGTAATTCCAGTCATGAGGGTTTTTTGATGTGCTGGAACTCGAGGCAGCATTGCCAAGTACAAAAACCCAAAACCAAGCATCGCAACACCCAAGACCAGGTTGATCACGCGCAGGGTCCTCGCTCGGCGAGTTCATAAAAGCCTTTGTTGTCTGATTCGGCAATAAGGTCTTTGGTTTTGCCACCTGTCAGGCGTGCAGCTTCGGCAGCAACCCAATTCATAAAGTCGCGGTTAAAGCCAGAGTACCCGCGAATGATTTTGCCATCTTGCCCAATCAGGTAAACGGTTGGCAGGTAGCTTACTCCGTAAAGCGTTGCGACTGCACAGTTATCGTGCGCTACGGGCATTTTTAAATAAGTATTATCGCCTTCGCCAATGTATTTTTTGGTTTCCTCGAGCCTGCCTTCACTTAGAACCCATACAGGCACACCGGGTGCGATTTCTGCCCAACGGCGCAAGTAGCCGACAACTAAACGGCTGGCATTGATTGCAGGGTGTGCAAAAACCAATAACACAGGAGATTTTTGTAATGCGGCGGCTAAATCAAGCGGTGTGTTGTTTTGGTCTTGGCTCACAAACATTGGAGCGAGGCTTCCAGCTTCAAGAATCTGCATGAGCGGATTGTAACCCAAAAATTGGGGGCTTTTGTTCGTTCTATTTGGCTGGCGGGGCGCTCTGTATGGCTTTGACAATTTGTCCGGGGTATTGCGCCTCTTTGTATTGCAAAACGTAGTAGTCCGCGATTTGGCGGTCGCCATTTTCGTCAAGGCGAATTCTGCCCGTTACACCATCCCACTCGAGTTCGCGCACAGCACGAGCAACTTCGGCTCGAGTAGGCAATTTTTTCGCATTTTTATAGAGCGTTAAAATTGCTTCAAGCATCATGTTCGCTGCATCAAAAGCATATGGAGAATAGGTTTCGGGTTCGGCATTAAAATATGCCTTGTAGCGCTGTACAAAGCCTGCAACATCGCGTCCGCCCAGTTGTGAAACAGGTCCAGCAGTTGAGGTAAAATACACGCCTTTGGCGGCTTGACCCGCAATCGCAATAAACCCAGAATTGTCTAAACCATCGGGCCCGACAAAAATAGCTTTGCTTTTTGCAGCAGCCAGCGCCCTGACTACGACTCCGCCTTGTGCTTCCGTACCACCGTAATACACTACCTCTGGGTTGTAGAGCTTAAATTGCTGAGTCAGAGTGCTGATGGTTTGATTGGCGAGCGTACCGATTGGGTTGGTGATAAAACCAACGACACTCAGCCCCAAGACCCTTGCTCGATTACGAAAAGCACTGGCAATACCGATGCCGTAAGCCTCGCCATCGTTGACTACTAACACGCGGCGCAGTTTTAAGCTGTTGCGGATAAATTCGGCGGCAACAGGTCCTTGGATGTCGTCGCGCCCACAAACACGGTTGTAGCTTTGGTAGCCTTTTTGCGTTAGGGTTGGGTTGGTGTTTGAAGCAGAAATAATCGGCATATTGGCGGGTGCATAGACTTTCATGGCTTCAAGACTGACACCACTATTCATGTGTCCAATCACACCCAAAATATTGGTATCTTGAACCAAAGCTCGAGCAACGCCTGCACCAATTTGGGGGATAGCTTGGTCGTCTGAACTGACCAGCTCGAGGGTTAATCCCTCGCGCCTAAAACGGCTTTGCGCTTCGACTACAGCGAGTTTTGCCCCTGCTTGGATAGTCACCCCTGTACTTTTTTGTGTGCCGGTCAATGGCGCGGCGACAGCAATACGCACGGTATGCTGTGCTTGCGCCAAGGCACAGACAACAAAAGCAAAACAAACAAGAACAACAATTCTCATGGTTTTAGTATAACGCTATGATGCAAGCATGGCTGTGCATATCATCAATAAACCACTGGGCTGGACTTCGCACGATGTTGTTGCAAGGGCGCGTAAGCTCTTAGGTACGCGCAAGGTTGGGCACACTGGAACGCTCGACCCTTTGGCAACAGGTGTTTTGATTTTGGTATCCGAAGAAAGTACTAAGCTTGTGCCCTTTCTCGAGAAGACTTCTAAAGACTACATCGGTTATGTATCGTTGGGCGCGAGTACGCCAACGCTGGACGCAGAAGGACCGGTTGTGCAGAGGGCAGATTGCCGATTGCAAATCGCAGAAAAAACTCGGCTCGAGGCGATTTTGGCAGGGTTTGTAGGCAAGCAAATGCAGGTGCCGCCGCAATACAGCGCGATTCATGTGGACGGACGGCGAGCATACGATATGGTGCGAGCAGGCGAGGAAGTGAAGCTCGAGCCAAGGGCAATTGAAGTCTTGTTTCTCGAGTTACAAGAAGTCTTGCCTCACATGCCTGTAGACGCAATGTTTCCTCCAGCTCTGGGCGAGTTTGTCACCTTAAAAATAGCAGTTGGGGTCTCGAGTGGGACCTATATTCGCAGTTTGGCGCGGGATATTGGCGCAGCGCTCGAAATGCCTGCACATTTGGCTGGCTTAATTCGTACTCGAGTTGGCAACTTTAAGCTCGAAGATGCCATTGAAGTCGAGTCATTGCGTCCCGATACCGGTATTCCTGATTTAGCCGCACTGGAGTTTCCCATACTCGAGCTGAGTGCCAAAGAAGCTCGAGATGTGCGCGATGGGAAAAAAATCTCGAGCCAATTTACCGGGCGTGCAACCTTAATGTCAGCAGGTCAATTGGTAGCAATCGCTGATGGTGATGGCTCGAGTTTGAAGGTTGTGCGAGCTTGGCAATGAGTTACATCAGACTCGAGACTGCAAACGCTTCGCGCACCTGTCCGTATTCGGTTTCCATTTGTGCGAGTTGTAATTTGCCACTGAGTTCGTCGTTGACACCGTGCCAGTAAGTATAGCTTTCAATTACCCAGATACCCGATTCCCTTGTGCCATTGCCAGAGCCTTTGATGCCACCAAAGGGCATGTGTGCTTCCGCGCCAGTGGTCGAGTTGTTGATGCTGCTCATGCCAGCTTGAATCTGGTCTTTGAACTGATACGCCCACATACGGTTGTTGGTATAAATTGCGCTCGAGAGACCGTAATCTACGCTGTTGGCAGTGGCAATGGCTTCGTCTATGCCGTTGACCTGAACAATGTTCACGGTTGGTCCAAAAACCTCGGTTTGAAAGATATTCATGTCCTTGGTCACGCCGCCCCAAACGGTGGGAGAACCAAAATAGCCTGTTTCGGGGTCGCCAATAAACTGTTCGGCGTTACCTTTTAGGATGCGTCTCGAGCCATGGAGCAAGGTTGCACCATCCGACCGCGCCATGTCGTAGTGGGCATCCCACGCCTTAAAGAAGCGTTCATTGATAAACGGTCCGTAGAGCACGTCTTGGTGCTTGGTTGGGTCGCCTATTTTAATTTGTTTGACCTTCTCGAGAAATTTCTTGACAAAGGCGTCGTGAATTGGTTCGTCTAAAATTAAATTACCCAAGCTGGTGCAGCGCTGACCACCCGTGCCAAAAGCTGCCCACAGTGCCCCTGCAACCGCATTATCAAGGTCAGCGTCGCGCATGACAATCATTGGGTTTTTGCCACCGAGCTCGAGCGTTGGCGTAGAGAGGTTGCGCCCTGCGACCTCGCCAATTTTGCGTCCAACAGCGGTGCTTCCTGTAAACGCAATTTTATTGAGGCGTTTTTCATCCATCATCGCAATCAAAAACTCACCTGTGCTGCCTGCGCCTCCGCCAAAAACCACGTTCAAAACGCCATCGGGCAGACCGCCCTCCTCGAGTAATTTAGCAAAAGCGTAGCTTGTCGCTGGTGCGTCCTCGGAAGGCTTCCACACAACACTGTTACCCGTGACAAGCGCAGGAATAATCTTCCAACTTGGTACCGCTACAGGAAAATTTCCAGCTGTGATAATTCCAACTACACCCAACGGACGGCGATAGGTAAAGAGTTCTTTATTGTGCATTTCTGATGGTACAGTTTGCCCGTAAAGTCTGCGCCCTTCGGACTGAAAAAAGTGGCAGGTGTCTATGGCTTCTTGCACGTCACCGCGCGCCTCTTTGAGGGTTTTGCCCATTTCGCGGCATAAAAGCTGCGAAAGCGCTTCTTTTTCGCGCTCGATGGCTTTGCCGATGTTGCCAATGATTTGCCCGCGAATCGGTGCGGGTGTCTTGCGCCAAACTTCAAAACCCTTTTTAGCAGCAACACACGCTTCGCGCACCTGCTCGAGACTCGCCTCGGGGAATTCGCCCAAAATGTCAGAGAGATTGCTCGAGTTGCGGCTTTGGAAAGTGTTGGTGCTGGGAACGGATTTACCGCCGATGATATTTTGGTAGGTTTTCATGGGTTTATTGTACCTGATCGTTGCTACTGCAAACGCTGAGGCGGAATGATGTATGGCTCACTTCAGACAGGGTTACGGCTGGCGAGCCATACACCAAACAGGATAATCGCGCCCGCAAGCATTTTCTCGAGCGTGATTTTTTCTCCCAAGAAGCTGGCTGCCAGACCTACACCAACCAAAGGTGTGACGTTAAGAAATATACTGACTCGAGCAGCACCAAGCGCTTGTGTGCCCATAAACCAACCTATAAACCCAATTACCTGTGCAACCAATGCGCTTAAAACCACCCAAGCCCAAATGTTGGGCGTAATGGTGCTGGTATCCGTCCACGCTGGCAGCGAAAGCAGCACAAAGGGCAATCCCCCGAGCGCAAAGCTAATGCAGGTAAACTCGAGCGGCGAGATGTGTTTCATCAGTTGGCGCGACATCACGGTATACACAGCCCAACAAAAGTTTGATGCGATGAGCAAAGCCACCCCCAAAGGGGCAACATTTGCGCCGACAATGTTCGAGTAAGACAGCAGTGCTACCCCTAACATGGTTACAGGAACACCAATCAGTTGGTTTTGACCAAGGCGTTGCCCAACCAAAACGCCAAGCAGCCCAACCCAAATGGGGTTAGTGCTCGAGATGAGTGCAGTGATGCTTGCGTTGGTGAATTTAATGCCATTGGCAAACAAAAACTGATATAAACTTGTGCCGACCAACCCCGCTACAAAAATCAGAATCCAGACCCGGGAAGGTAGTTTTGGAAGCCCCTTGCCGTGCCGCAAAAAGGCGAATATTGCCATAAATACTACTCCTGCAACTAAAATTCTCGAGGCGTTCAGCAGTGCAACGCTCATTGAACCAGTAAGGAATTTAAGAATAACCGAGTTCGCGCCCCAAGCCGTAACCGCAGCCAGCGCGCCGAAAAACCCAAGACGCTCTTGCTTATTCACACGTCTCAAGCTGCCCCTGAATAACCACTTCAGGCGTGGTCACGAAACCACCAAGCGCGGGCGCTCGAGCAGTTTAAGCATTGGAATTTCTTGGCAGTTGGTCTGAAACTGGCAGCGAGTGCACTCTGCGTGGATTTCTTGGGGCAGTGTTTCGACTTGACGCGGAATGCGTACGAAGCCGCATTTCTCAAAAAAATGCTGTTCGTATGTCCAAGCGAACAAGCGTTTTAAGTCCAAATCGCGCCCAAAACGTTCCGCCCCGAGTACCAGCCAGCGCCCTAAGCCTTTGCCTTGAAACGTAGGGTGAATTGCTAACCCGCGCACTTCGGCGAGGTCAGAAGCCATGCGGTGTAAGCCCACACAGCCAGCGAGTTCGCCGTTCGAGTTCTCGAGAATTAGAAATTCCTCGATAGAATTGCTTAAAAGCTCATGGCTGCGCTCGAGCATCCGTCCTTTGTCTGCCCAGTATTTTACGAGGTCATAAATTTTTGGCACGTCTGTGAGCGTCGCGTGTCGGAGGTCGAGCGGAAGATTGGGATTGATTTGTGGCAAGTGAACCATTGGTGCGAGTTGTAGCATTGTGTGACCTCCTTATTTGCAGTGGGAACAGTTGCAAGATTTGCTGTATGGATTGAGCGAGCTAGGGCTGGAGTTGTTTCTTTGCGGTTTCGATGGCTTCTTTCACTCGAGCAGGCGCGGTTCCGCCGTAGCTGGTGCGCGCTTCTACGCTGGCTTGTACGGTCACAAACTCGAGGGCTTTGCTGTCTAAAAGCGCATGGGCATTCTTGAGTTCGTGTTCCTCGAGTTCCCAAAGCTGGCGATTGGTGCGTACACACAAACCAACCAACTTGCCTACGACTTCGTGTGCTTCGCGGAAGGGGAGACCCGCTCTGGCTAAATAATCTGCCAAATCGGTCGCAGTGCTATAGCCTCGAGCGGCTGCCTTAGCGGTCGTTTCGGCGTGCCAAGTGCAGAGTGGGAGCATGTCCGCGTATAAATCCAAAATCACCTCGAGTGTGTCGGCGGCATCGAACACAGGTTCTTTGTCTTCTTGAAAGTCTTTGTTGTAGGCAAGCGGTGTACCTTTGACCACAGTCAAAAGTGCCATTAAGTCACCAAAAACCCGCCCCGCCTTGCCGCGCGCCAACTCCGAAACATCAGGGTTTTTTTTCTGCGGCATGATACTGCTACCCGTGGTGTGTGAATCGGGCAAGGTCACAAAACCAAACTCGAAACTCGAATACAAAATCAATTCTTCGGATAAGCGGCTCAAGGTCGCCATGCAGATACTTGCAGCGCTCAGGTACTCGAGTGCGAAATCTCTCGAGCCTACAGAGTCTAAGCTGTTGCGTGTGGGAGCGGCAAAACCAAGTGCACTCGCAGTCTGAAAGCGGTCTATTTGCCAAGGCGTGCCAGCCAATGCGCCCGCGCCAAGCGGGGACTGATTCATGCGCCCTGCCGCATCGTGAAACCTCGAGATATCGCGCGATAGCATCTCAAAATACGCCATAAACCAGTGTGATACCAATATCGGCTGGGCAACCTGTAAGTGTGTGTAGCCCGGCATAATTGTGCCAAAATTTCGCTCCGCCTCGAGCAACATCACTGCGCGCAAACGCTCGAGTTTTTGTGCGGCGCGGATACAGGCGCGCTTGACCCAAAGCCGAAAATCCAGCGCGACTTGGTCATTGCGACTGCGGGCGGTGTGCAGTTTTCCTGCAACTGCGCCAATCAGTTCCCTGAGGCGTGTTTCCACATTCATGTGCACATCTTCAAGTTCGATTCGCCAGGGAAAGATGCCTTGTTCGACTTCCCCAAGGATTTTTTCTAATCCGCCCAGAATTTCTGTGACCTCGCTTTGTTCGAGTATCCCAACCGCGCCCAACATAGTGACATGGGCTTGAGAGCCTGCGATATCCTCGAGCACAAGGCGTTTATCAAAATCCATAGAGGCATTAAATGCTTCGACGAGTTTGTTGGTGGGGGCTTCAAAACGTCCACCCCAAGGTTTTTTATTCATACAAAATCTCCGCGTGGTGGCAAATAGGTAAATAAATATTTTCGCATGGTGACCGGTTTGGGGCTGTTAGGGTTGGCATGGCTATAGGGAATCGAGTCATCTACAAAGTATCCAAGGCGTTCATAAAACTTGACTAGCCAAGGTTCGTCGGCGCGAACAGCCAAGCGCAATTCTTCGATGCCGCGTTGCGTGGCGCGAATCATCACTTCGTTGGTCAGCCATGTGCTTAAACCTCGCCCACGGTATTTTGGCAGCACTCCAAGCCGCCCCATCTCGAGGGCGATAGGGTAGCCATCTTGCACTACAGGATACATCCGCACAGATCCGATTGGTTTACCGTCCAGCTCCATGATGATAATTTCGCCATCTTGCAGGCTTTTTTCTACCACTTCTTTGCTTTCAAAATGCCCGCTCGAGTTTGCGGGTTTGCCAACCCAGCAAGCCCTGGTCAGGTCAGCTACAAGTTGAGCATCTGCGGCGGTGGCAGTACGGAGTGTGGGAATCACGAGAAAAAGACTCCTTTGAAGCCCCCAGACAACGCCAACTGTCCAGCTCGAGGACGGACAGCTAAAAGCCGCTGTTTTGCAGCACATCGCAGCAAGGGTTGCAAAACAGCACGAGCGTGTAGCCTGCTGCTTGCATTTGTGCTACAGCTTTTCTTGAGTGGGGTGGTTGGGCTTGGCATGGGTTTCTGGACTTTCTAGGGCGAACATGAGGTTGTGTGATGGCGGTTTAATCCTTTTGCAGCCTTGCGCGAACTCGAGCGCGGAGGGCGTTGAGCTTAATAAATCCACCCGCATCGGCTTGGTCGTATACCGTTTCTTTCTCAAAGGTTACAAGTTGTGGGTCGTACAATGAAAGCGGCGACTTGCGCCCAACCACAAGCGCTTGCCCCTTGTACATCTTCATTCGCGCAACGCCTGTTACATTCTTTGCGACATGGTCAAAATACACCTGCATGGCTTCGCGCTCGGCGGTAAACCAAAAACCGTTGTAAATGAGTTCAGCATACTTGGCGTGCATAGAGTCCCTTGTGTGCAACACCTCGCGGTCAAGCGTAATACTCTCGACTGCGCGGCGAGCATGGTAAAGAAGCGTGCCGCCTGGAGTTTCATAAACCCCTCTGGACTTCATGCCCACAAAGCGGTTTTCCACCAAATCCACAATACCAATACCGTGTGCGCCAGCAATGGCATTGGCTCGAGCCAACAAATCGGCGGGGCTGAATTTTTCGCCGTTGATTGCCACAGGGTCGCCGCCAACAAATTCAATTTCGACATATTCAGGAACGTCTGGGGTATCTTCGATGGGTTGGGTCATTTTGAACATTCCGCGTGGCGGTTCTGCCCATGGATCCTCGAGAACCCCGCCTTCAAAGCTGTTGTGTAGCAAGTTCGAGTCCACGCTGTATGGCTTAGCGGCACTCACGGGCACAGGAATATTGTGTTTTTCGGCAAATTCCATCAGTTCTTTACGCCCAGCAGGACCCCACTCGCGCCACGGGGCAATAACCTTGATTTCCGGGTTTAGAGCGTAGGCGCTCACCTCAAAGCGCACTTGGTCGTTGCCCTTTCCCGTCGCTCCATGCGAGATGGCTTCGGCTTTTTCTTTGAATGCGATTTCCACAAGGTGTTTTGCAATCAAAGGACGGGCAATGCTTGTGCCAAGTAAATAATATCCTTCATACAACGCACTCGAGCGCTGCATTGGGAATACAAAATCGCGCACAAACTCCTCGCGCAAATCAAGGGCATATGCTGCAACAGCGCCAGTGTTCAGCGCTTTTACCCGTGCTTGCTCGACTTCTTCGCCTTGCCCGATGTCGGCAGTAAAGCAAACCACATCGTAATCGCGCTCGAGTTGCAGCCACTTTAAAATCATGCTGGTGTCTAAACCACCCGAATATGCCAGTACTACTTTTTTCTTAGACATGAAGTAAAACTCCTTTGCTTGCACAGCATAAACCACCCACAACACACGTATAACCCCGAGCGAATTGGCAAGGGGATTTAGGCGCGTCGTCGGGTGGGGATTTGCATTCTTGCAAGATTATACACAAATTCTGCAGATTTATGCAAACTATTTACATTGGTGCGCGGTTTGTTACAATCTCGCCCGTGATTATTGTCAAGGTTGGCGGCAGTTTAGGGATTGATTACGACGCGGTATGTGCCGATATAGCAGCCCTGTGGAAGGCTGGTAAAAAGCTGATTTTGGTGCATGGTGGTAGTGCAGAGACCAACCGCATTGCAGAACTCTTGGGGCATCCACCGAAGTTTGTGACCAGTCCAAGCGGCTATACCAGCCGTTTTACCGACCGCGAAACGCTCGAGATTTTCGAGATGGTGTATTGCGGTAAGCAAAATAAAGGTATTGTCGAACGTTTGCAACGACACGGGGTCAATGCCGTTGGACTGTCGGGTTTGGACGGTCGGATTTTTGAAGGCAAACACAAAGACTCGGTACGAGCTGTGGAAAATGGCAAAGTGAAGGTCTTACGCGGCGACCACACCGGCACGGTCGAGAAGGTCAACGCTGCGCTGCTCAACCTGTTGCTCGAGAACGGCTATTTGCCTGTGCTCACGCCTCCCGCCTCGAGCTATGAAGGTGTGGCAATCAATGTTGATGGCGACCGTGCGGCGGCGGCGCTAGCCGTTGAACTTCGTGCCCAAGCGCTGTTGCTGCTTTCAAATGTGCCTGGATTGCTCAAAAATTATCCCGACGAATCCAGCCTAATTAAGCATATCCCAGCCAACAACGTCGAAGCATACCTCGAGTTTGCCCAAGACCGAATGAAGAAAAAAGTGTTAGGCGCAGCAGAGGCAGTGCGGGGCGGTTGTCAGCAAGTGATTTTTGGTGATGCGCGGCTCGAGCAGCCAGTGACTAGAGCGCTCGAGGGCATAGGGACTGTAGTGTCATAACAAACTACCCTCAACTCGAGCACGGAAGGCATCGAGTTGTGCTTGTTGCCAAGCCTGATCCCGCCCAAGCTCTTGCGCCATCAATGCAGCGACCTTGGGTGCAGCTTCGAGTGCAGCTCGAGCATCCAAAAGCAGTGCCCTCGTGCGCCTCGAGAGTGCATCTTCGAGGGTGCGGCTCATTTCTTGGCGTACTGCCCAAACAATTTCTGCCTCAATGTAGGGGAGATTGGGATGAATAGGCTCACCAAGGGCTGGGTTGTCTTCGGTCATGCCCCTGATGTGGAGTGCATCCGTGCCGTACATCGAAAGGCTTTCTTCGGGCGTGCCACCGACCTGAATTGGCGAATCTTCAAAATGCGGCGCGCCATGCAGACGCATTTCAGGAGTGGGCGAAGGCAAAACCTCGAGACCTGCCACGGTTGCAGCCTTGTTAATCACATCCTCGCCCATTTTTCTGTAGGTCGTCCATTTTCCACCCACAATCGTGACTAAGCCAGTGCGCGAGAGCAAAATTGTGTGGTCTCGAGATAGTGCGGCGGTGTTGCCATCTTCGTTTGCTGCTTTGACCAATGGGCGCAGACCAGCATAAACAGCAAGCACATCCTTGCGCGTTGGATCTTTATCCAAATAACGTCTTGCGTGTTCAACCAAGAACTCGATTTCTGCCTCGAGCGGTTTAGGCTCTGGGTCAACAGAGGGCACTGGGGTATCGGTTGTGCCAATAATCGCTTTGCCATGCCAAGGCACAGCAAAAAGCACCCGACCGTCATCGGTGCGCGGTACCATGAGTGCGTTATTGCCCGGAAAAAACACTTTCGGTAAGACCAAATGTACACCTTGGCTCGGCGCAATAATGCTTGTTGCTTCGGGATCGTCCATACGCCGAATGTTGTCGGTAAATACGCCCGTAGCATTAATGACGGCTTTGGCATAGACCTCGATTTCACGCCCGGACTCGAGATCGAGCACAACTGCGCCAACCACTTTGTCGCCCGAGTGCAACAAACTCTTGACCGGTGTGTAGTTGGTGATGGCTGCACCTTTGTTGGTGGCGGTTTGTGCAAGCGTTACTGCCAGCCTGGAATCATCAAATTGACCATCGAAGTACACCACCCCACCTTGTAAGCCTTTAGGCTCGAGTGTGGGAATGCGTTCTAGCGCATTTGCTCGTGAAATGAGTTTGCTGGTGCCAAGGTTGAGTTTACCCGCCAACACATCGTAGACCTTTAAGCCAATGCCATAATAAGGACCTGCCCACCAGTCATAGGCGGGCACCACAAATTCAAGGTCACGCACCAAATGAGCGGCGTTGCGGCGCAAACGCCCGCGCTCGCGCAGCGCTTCGCGCACTAGCCCAATATTGCCTTGTGCAAGATAGCGCACGCCTCCATGTACCAACTTGGTGCTGCGACTCGAGGTACCTTTGGCAAAATCAAAGGATTCGACCAAGGCGACGCTGTGACCGCGAGCAGCCGCCTCGACTGCCGCTCCCAAGCCGGTTGCACCTCCACCAATAATCAAAAAATCAAAGGCTTGGTTCTTCGAGGACTCGAGACGTACAAGGCTGTCGGTGCGATTCATGGGTTCAGTCTAACATTTCGGCTAGGACTACTTTGGCAAAATGTTGTTCTAAACCCTAGAGTGGTGGTGTAAACCGCCCGTCAATGGCGGTCCAGCCGCCATCTACAAACTGAATTGTACCTGTCACGTAACTCGAGGCTTGAGAAGCTAAATAAATCACTGGTCCGACCATTTCGCTCACCTCTGCCCAACGTCCGAGCGCAGATTTTTGTGCGTAGGCGCTGTACCACTCGGAATTGTTTTTGATTGGTGCAGTGAGTGGCGTATTGACCACACCGGGTCCAATGGCATTGACCCGCACGCCGTAAGGCGCGAGTTCGGCGGCTAGGGTTTTGACAATCTGGAGCACACCTGCTTTGGTGGCTGCATAAACACCCTGCCCTGGTTCGACCACCAAACTGCGAATGCTCGAGAAGACAATCATGCTGCCAAAACCTTGGGCTTTCATGATTTTGCCCGCTTGGCGCAGCAGCATGAAATTGCCTTTGAGGTTGAGGTTCACCACGCGGTCAAACTCTTCGTCGGTGTAGTCAAGCAGGCGCTTGCGTACATTAATGGCAGGAGTACAGACCAGAATGTCTACTTTTTCTAATCCGTTAAAAAGCTCAGCAACGCTTTTTGCATCACCGAGGTCGGCAAGGCGCACACTCGCTTTTCCACCGGACTCGAGAATTGTGCTTGCAGTGGCGTTTGCGCCATCTAGGTTGAGGTCGGCGACAATTGTCTCTGCGCCAAAGTCGGCAAGACCTTGTGCGGCAGCCTGTCCGATGCCGCTTGCTCCACCAACGACGAGGGCGGTTTTTCCTTCCAAGTTAAATAGGTTTTTGTACATAGAAAGCAGTCTAACTTATTCGATGCGCTCGAGACAATTTAGTACAGCAAGCCCTTGCATTCAGTCAAAACAGCATTTTTGGAAAGGCGCCATATCCCACACCGAAATTTGTAGAATGAACACATGCATGACTTTGATAACCTCGAGCCAGCTAAGCTGCGCGATCCTTATTCGATGAAATGGAACCTTTTTCCAGAGGATGTCCTGCCACTTTGGGTTGCAGATATGGATTTTCCGATTGCCCAAGAAATTAAAGCAGCGCTGATTAAAAGACTAGACTACAACGTTGGTTACCCTCACTTCAACGGCGACCCACGCCTGATTGCCGCCATTGCTAGGCAGCAAGCCGAATACGGCTTAACAGGTCTTTTGCAGAAGAATTTTTTGTGGACTTCTAGTGTTGTCCCAGCGCTTTACGCCTGTATTCAAGGTCTGACCGAGGTCGGAGATGAGGTCATCACTCAAACCCCGGTTTATCCACCATTTTTAAGCAGTGCGCGCGACCATCATCGCGTTGTACTCGAGAACCCGATGCGGATTGTAGATGGTACATGGACAATCGATTTTGAGCATCTCGAGACATTGCCCACGCGCAAAACGAAAGTTTTAATGCTTTGTAACCCGCAAAATCCTACAGGTAGGGTATTTTTGCGTTCTGAACTCGAGCGCCTTGCCGACTTTGCCAAGCGCCATGAATTGCTTATCATTTCCGACGAACTGCACTCGATGTTGCGGTTCGAGGGTGAGCATATTGCCATTGCCAGCATTTCTGAAGATGCAAGCGATCGCACACTCACACTGACCGGTCCGTGTAAGGCATTTAACACCGCAGGTTTGGGTGGAGGCGTAATTTTGGCGCACAATACTGCGCTTTTAGAGCGTATCCAGAAAGCTACCAAGGGCTTACTTGGGCACCCCAATGCGCTGAGCATGGAGATGTGGCGTGTTGGACTCGAGCAAAGCCAATCTTGGCTTGAAAGGGTGCTGGAGTATTTGCGTGCTAACCGTGATTTTTTAAGCCAGTGGCTGAGTGAGCACTTGCCCGAAGTCGAGTGTGTTCCCGCAGAGGGCACCTACCTTGCATGGCTGAATTTTAATACATTTTCGTTCGCCGCAGACCTTTACAAAATTTTACTTGAGGACGCGAAGGTCGGCTTAAACGATGGTCCACCATACGGCATGGGCAATGCCGGCTGGCTGCGGATTAATTTTGCAACCAGCCGTGCAATTCTGCAAGAGGCGCTTGAGCGCATCGAGCGCTGTATTCGTGCCCGAACAGATTAAGGCAATATGGCGGTCACCCGAGTACCCTGTCCGATTTTGCTGCTGTACTCGAATCTGCCACCGCGCGCTTCTACGCGTTCGCGCATTTGTGATAAGCCCAAGCCGCCCGCCGTGGTGACTTTGCCTGTGAGGCTGTTGGGGTCAAAGCCACCGCCATCATCTTGTACGGTGAGCTGTGCGCCACTCGTCAGGCTTTTAAGAATTACAGTGGTTGTTTTGGCGCGGCTGTGTTTGGCAATATTGTTGAGTGCCTCTTGCAAAATCCTAAACATGACCGCTTCGTTGGTGGGTGAGAGCCTGGGTTCACCATGAAGCTCGAGTATGGTTTTAATGTTGTTCTGTTCACCAAAATCTTTGGTGTATTGGCGCACTGTTTCTAAAAAGCCCAGTCGCTCGAGATCGAGTGGGCGCAATGCAAAAATGCTGCGCCGAACTTCTTTTATTTGCTCGCGCAAGGTGGTTTTTGCTGTCTCGAGTTCAAGCCTAACCCGCTCTGGGTCGCGTTCGAGCAGTTTCTCTGCGAGATCGAGTTTCATGGCGGTAAATGCCAAACTCTGAGCAATGCCATCGTGAATCTCTCGGGCGATTCGGCTGCGCTCATCAAAAATCGCTATTTCTTCGCTATACAAATAGGCTCGAGCATTGCGAACCGCCAAGGTCACTTGGCTAGCCAGCAAACTCAGGAGTGGTAATTCTCGCGCATCAAAAGCATTCTCGAGGCGGTGCCCCAAAACAATCACACCCACCAATTCAGATTCTGAAACCATCGGCAGCGCGATTGCAGCTCTTGTTCCGCACAGAATTGGATCTTCGGGTTGGTCAATGAGCACCATTCCCTGTTTGGTCTCGAGCATTGGCGTGGCTTTGAGGTCGGGAACCGAAAGTGCAACGCGTCCAATCGCGCTTTCAAGTGCTAGATTGCCAACTGTCCAACCATGTTTGCTACTCGAGCGCACCACCTGTCCGCTGGCATCGCGCCCCCAAGCAAGGCTTAAGCGCCCATCTT
>JBKBVO010000003.1:19894-30295 GCA_046289535.1 Deinococcales bacterium
TGCCCTTTTCCAGTCCCGCCTCGACCATCACCGCGATCTGCGGCGCCAAATCGTGGATGTTGCGCGCCCCGCCCCCGGTCTCGCGATTCGCGCCCCCAAGCAAGGCTTAAGCGCCCATCTTCATCGGCTAAGTATACGGCGCTGGCATCGGCGCGTACACGTTCGCGAATGCGGGTCAGCACATTCTCGAGCAAGCGTTCGAGATTGATTTCCGCACGAATGCTTTTATCCACCTCAAACAGCGTTAAAAGGTCGCGGGTGCGAATGCTGGCAGCATCTAGCGCCACCGCCATTTCGCCCGCCAGAATCTCGAATAACTCGCGGCTTGGGGTTGGTGGAATACCTGCAAAATAAAGGTGCATAGCACCAAGAAAACGCTCCCCGTAACGCAGTGGACTGCTTAAACGACTCTTGGCAGTGGCAATGCTCGAGGGGCGGTCGAGTACTCCACTCGCAACCCGAAGTGGTTCGAGGTCGGTGATTTCCAAAGGAAGTTCGGAGATATTGAAGCTGCGCACCACGCCGCTCTCGAGAATAATGGCTCCTGCTTTGGCACCGACTGCTTCGGCGACACTGGCAATTGCGGTTTCCATCACGCTTTCTAAGTCGCCTGCTTCCGATACGTTGCGAGTAACGCGTTGTACAGCCGCTAATCTGGCGTGTGATTCGGTCAATTCGCTGTACAAATTGCGCAACTCTGCCTCTGCGCGCTCGCGTTCACGCACCTCGGCAGTAATCCACGAGAGCACAAAAAATGTTACAAGAGGTCCGACAATGCCATAAAAGAGCAATGCTGCCCAAAAATTGGTTTGTCCAGGCTCGATTTGCACCACCAATAATTGGTATGCCACCACCACCAAGGCAATCAACGGCGGCAAGACCGCTTGGGCGGTGCGGACGCGCTTATTGAGTTCCCCGGGTGCGCGGGAAGCACCAAAAAAGCTTTGGAAATTCATGGCTCCCTCTCGAGTCTAGGATAAGGAACTGTGCCCGGAGTGTCTAAGCCACGGTTTTTGCGCGAAGCCCACAAGCCTTGAGATAACAAACCACGAATAAAAGAGACATCGTCGCTGCTTAAATCGGCGCGTCCAAAAATGCCACGAAAACGCCGCATGGCATGATCTTGGCGTTGCGAGTCGGTGTATCCAACCTCGAGCATAAACTCGAGTAAGTGGGCATACATTCCCTCGAGTGCAAGGCGAGGCGCAAGTGCGGTTTTTTGGCTCATCGGATTGTCTCTTGCCACGAGTAATTCATAGACTACCACTTGTACTGCTTGTGCAAGATTGAGTACAGGGTACTGGCTGCCGGTTGGAATATTCAAAAGTGCATGGCACAAGTCGAGTTCATCGTTAAATAAACCGTGTTCTTCGCGTCCAAAAACGATGGCACTTTTTTGATACTCGAGTATCCGTACTCCTAGTTCGCGTGGGGTGTTCATAGCAGGAAAATCCTTACGCCAACGAGCTGTGGTGCCAACCACAAAATCGGCTTCTGATACTGCATTCATCATGGTGTCGTAAACAGCGCAAGACTCGATTAAGTCAAAGGCATGAACCGCCATTTTGCGCGCATCCTCGAGCGAGCAGCGCGGTGCAACAATTCGCAAATCCGAAAGCCCGAAATTTTTCATCGCTCTTGCAACACTACCGATGTTGTCAGGACCTTTGGGAGAAACCAGTACGATGGCAGGAAGCTGCATGTTTAGAGTCTACTCGTGCCTATCTAAGCGCGTCCAGCCGTACCAAAGCGGCAACAGTGTGCCAAGGATGGTGAGCATCAGCATTATTCCCAAGACAAGCACCCCTTCGCTGCTCGAGAAATAGCTTAGCCCTTGGGCATAACGTGGGTCAGAAAAGCCCATATACACAGGTCGAGCCGCAATCACAGTCGTTATTGCACCGAATACAATCGAGCAGCCCATGTAAATTAGCCCACCAGCACTGACTGCGACTTCGGCGGGGTTATCAAACTTAAAACGGGGTACGGCTGCCCCAATGCCTACACCTAGACCAGTCATCACAAAGGCGCTCGAGACGGCAACCACAACGCTCATCAGTGTTACGATTTCGGAAAGTTGTAAACTGAGGGCGCTAAAAAAACCCAAACCAAATGCCAGCAGCAAGGTCGGAGGCAGTGCCCCCCAAAATTTAGCGACAACGATTTGGCGACTCGAAAGCGGCGCGGTGCGCAGCAGCCAGTAGCCGTAACCCTCGAGTGAAACACTGGGAAATGCCATGCGCACCCCAACGCCTGCAATCACAAAACCCTGAAAGGCAATGGTCAGAAACCCCAAGGCATTGCGGTATAAAATAACTTGTTGCTGGTTCGCATTATCAAGCCCTGGTACCGCTTGCACAGAAACAACATAAACCCCACCCAATGCCATCAGGATTAGAAGTTGTGACCATTGAGTGGCATCGCGGAACAAGAGTCGCGCGTCTTTGGTGATGAGGTGTCCCGTAGCGCCCATCAATCCAAGGCTGCGTTCAAACCAACTGGCTTTGCGTTTTGTGGAATCCAGCCGTACTCGGCTGGATTCGAGTCCGCGCACCCAACCCTCGAGATAGGCTCTGGTGGCAAGCCAATGTGCAACCAACATCAGCATTGCTGCCACGAGGCTCAGGAGTAAAATCCCATTGTTAAAGTCGCCTCTGGCACTACTCCAAATAAATTCGCTTGCCCAACTCGAGGGCAAGAGTGGATTGGAAGCATTGCCAAATTGTTCGATTAACTGATTGATTGCCGTGTCTCCCTCGGTTTGGTCGTTCAATCGGCGCAAAAATTCTTCTGGGCGCGCTGCCCGGATTAAATACACCAGCAGCGCAGAAAGTGCCACACCCAGTCCTGTTGCTACTTCGCGCACCCGTCCAGCAGGGGAGAGGCGCATCAGCACAATGGCAATACTTGCACCTAAACCCACAGGCAATGCGAAAGTGATAAAAGCTGCCAACAGTGCTAAAAAAAAATACCACCAAGCCGCCTGAAAAAAAATTCCCAATGCGATTAGCGGCGCAACCAACAGCAGACTTGGGACTCCTGCTGCGGAAATGTATGTATCAAAGAGCTTGATTGCAAAAACTCGAGCGCTCGGTAAGGGCTGTGCGAGCAAAAAATTTAAATCGTCCGATGTATAAAGTGTAGTGATAGCCGTGGTAATTGCACTAAAGGTCACACCCGCACCTAAAACCAACAAGCCGTTCTCGAGCACTCGAGAGGCAATCGAAGTGCCAACCAAAGTACAGCGCCTATTGAAATCAAAGAGTGTTCGCCCAGCGTCGCAAACATACTCGAGCGCGCGCATTGTCCCCACATATTCGCCCCAAGCCACCAATAACACCAGCAGCAAGACGGCTACATAGCCTAATTTATGACCGCGCAAAATGGCATTTTTAAAGCCAAGCCACTTGACACCCAAAAGTGAACTCGAATAAGTCATAATGCCGCTACCTGCGGTGCGCAGCACACTCATGCTGCTTCCTTTTGTTTTTCGCGTTCTAAGGCTTCCTCTTCAACAAGCTTAAAGAAGATTCGTTCTAAAGTGTTACCTTCCACACCACTGCGTTGTTCATTGGTGCGTGCTTGTAGGTCTTCCAGGGTTCCTTCGGCTAAAACTTGACCTCGGTCAAGTACGGCAATGCGGTGGGCCACCGCTTCAGCCACAGGTAATGAGTGGGTTGTCAGCAGTACAGTGTTGCCTTTTTCGGCATAGTCACTAAAGAGTTCTCTGGTTTGCTTGGCGGCTTTGGGGTCCAAACCGACCATTGGTTCGTCTACAATCAGCACTGGTGGCTGGGGCAAAAACGCAGCGATGATTGTTAGTTTTTGTTTCATGCCGTGTGAGTAGGTTTCGATCAGTTCGTTTGCGTAGTGCTCCAAACTAAAAAACTCGAGCCAGCGCTCGAGTTCGCTGTCTATATTTTGCAGTTTGTGCAGACCAGCGATAAAGCGCAGCAATTCCCGCGCTGTGAGTTTGCCATACAAATAAGGGCGATCTGGGATATACCCAAATACCCCCTTGGCTTTGACGGGTTCTTTCCAGACATCAAAGCCCGCTACTCGTATCGTTCCGCTTGTAGGGCGGGTTAAACCAGTAATGGCGCGAATGGTTGTTGTCTTGCCTGCGCCATTTGGACCAAGCAAGCCAAAAATCTGACCTCCAGGAACCACAAAACTTACCTTTTTTACGGCGGTTACGCGCCCAAAGCGCTTTTCAAAGTTGGAGACTTCTATCATAGTGGGATTCTACATCGAGAATTGTCGAAACGTAGGACTTACCTGAGCTGCTCCAATCCTTTTTTGGCATGCTCGAGGGCTTTTCTTTCTAAAAAATCTTTTGGGTGCAGCGTCAGCGCAATCTCGAGCTGTGCTTTAGCTGCTGCACGGTTTTTTTGTTTGTCTAGCACCATCAGTGTTTCGGCAAAATTCACTCGGATACTGATGCTTTTTGGTTCAATTTGTACGGCGCGCTCGAGCAGTTTGAGTGCTTCTTCGGCGCTGGCATTGTATAAAAATCCTCCCCCCCCAACGACAACTTCGGCGTGCCAGCGCACCAGTGCAACCATCGCAAAAGTATGGCGCGGCTCGAGTACAATCGCTTTTTCGAAATAGCCGCGTATCTGTTGCGGAAGACCGTTTAAGAAAGCCCAAACCGTGCCGCGAATCAGTGCCAACTGCCCTGCCCCTGCACCGAGTTCAAAGTAGGCATTGGCATTTTTGGGGTTAAGCTCGAGCGACCTTTGGGCGAATTGTTTACACTGCAGCATCAGAGGCTCGCGTTTACTTTGTGCTTGTAACATTGCATATTCATAGAGTGCGCGTGCAGCGAGGGCAAAGCCCTCGGAAGTCTCGAGTTGCCTTGCAACTTGGCTAGCGCGCAAGAACTCACCTTCTTTATAGAGCTCTTGAGCAAGCTCAAGCCTTTGTCCAAAGGCACTGGAAACCAGTAAAAAGCAGAGCAAGAGCCACGTTTTCATGGCTTTACTTTAATCCAAATTTGCCGATTTCATTTTTTGCTATCTCACAATTTTTTCGTAGTGCAAAATGGCTACCTGTTATTCATCTGCCAAAATGGGTGCAAGCCAACGACCTGTCTCTTCTTGGGTTTGGTTTTTGCGCTTTGCGTAATCTTCGAGTTGGTCTTTGCCAATTTTCCCCACAGCAAAGTATTTGGCTTCTGGATGCGAAAAATACAATCCGGTAACGCTTGCGGCAGGAGCCATGGCACAGGACTCGGTGAGGCTCATGCCGATACTTTGTGCGTTTAACAGTGCAAAAATGCTGCGTTTTTCGGTGTGGTCGGGTTGTGCAGGATAGCCAGGTGCAGGGCGTATTCCTGTGTAGCGTTCACGAATCAGCTCGTTGTTATCCAGTTTCTCGAGTGGTGCATAACCCCAATGCGTGCGACGCACGTCTTGGTGCAATTTCTCGGCTAAGGCTTCGGCAAAGCGGTCTGCGAGTACTTTGACCAAAATAGCATTGTAATCATCATGTTTTTGCTCGAAAGATTTGGCAAATTCCTGGGCACCATGAATCGTGCAAGCAAAAGCACCAACATAGTCTTGGATACCGCTCGAGACAGGAGCGATATAATCAGATAATGCGATATTGGCACTTGGTTGCTCGCGTTGCTGGCGCAAGGTATGTAAACGCCTACCATCTTGCAAAAGCACATCGTCATCCTGCGAATTCGCCGCAAAAAACCCGATGGCAGCTTTTGCACTCAAGTGTGTCTCGAGTACTTCAAGCATCGCTTTTGCATCTTGAAATAGTTTTTTGGCTTCTGCCCCAAGTGCGATATCGTCTAAAATATGTGGATAGCTTCCCTTTAACTCCCAAGCAAGGAAAAATGGTGTCCAATCAATGTAATCGCGTAACTCGGCAATACCAAACTCGAGATGGCGCACACCCAAAAAGCTAGGCTTAGTGGGATTGAACCCCAACTTTGGTGCATTTGCTCGAGCTTGACTTAAACTAAGCAGCCGAATTTTACGTGCCTTACGCGCTTCACGTAGCGCGGCGTATTCGCTCTGAATTGTGGCAAAGTACGTTTCGCGTTCGTTGGACAGCAGTTTTTGCACTACTGTTACAGCGCGGGAGGCATCCAGGACATGGACGACCCCGCCTGTTTTTTCTGGTTCGATTTTTACGGCAGTATGGGCTTTGGATGTGGTTGCTCCACCAATAAGAAGTGGAGTCTTCATCCCAAGGCGCTGCATTTCTCTGGCAACAAAAACCATTTCGTCTAAACTTGGTGTGATGAGACCAGACAACCCAATAATGTCTGCTTTAATCTTTTGTGCGGTCTCGAGGATGCGCTCGCTCGAGACCATCACCCCAAGGTCGGTGATTTCGTAACCATTGCACCCCAAAACCACGCCAACAATGTTTTTGCCTATATCATGCACATCGCCTTTGACGGTTGCAAGCAGAATTTTGCCTGCACTCTGTCCTGCAGATTTATCTGCCTCGAGGTATGGTGTCAGGTAAGCCACCGCTTTTTTCATCACACGTGCCGATTTCACCACTTGCGGCAAAAACATCTTTCCCGCCCCAAATAAATCGCCAACGGTGTTCATGCCGCGCATCAGTGGTTGCTCGATCACCTCGAGCGGGCGGGCATAGCGATGCCTAGCTTCTTCGACATCGGTTTCGATAAAATCAGCTATGCCTTGCACCAGGGCATACTCGAGCCGCGCTTCAACATCCTGCTCGCGCCACTCGAGTTTTTTGCCTTCGCTTTTTTCTTTATGTTGTACGGTTTGGGCAAACTCAAGTAAGCGCTCGCTTGCGTCTTCGCGGCGGTTGAGTATCACGTCTTCGACGCGTTCACGCAAATTTGGTTCGATATTTTCGTAAACCTCGAGCATTCCTGCATTGACAATGCCCATGTCCAAGCCAGCGCAAATCGCATGGTACAAAAATACGCTGTGCATTGCTTCGCGCACAGTATTGTTGCCTCTAAAACTAAAACTGATATTGCTGATTCCGCCCGATACCAGCGCTCCAGGCAGATTTTCTTTAATCCAACGAGTGGCATTGATAAAGTCCAGCGCGTATCCGTTGTGCGCTTCAATGCCAGTCGCAACGGTCAATACATTGGGATCGAAAATAATATCCGATGCCGACCAGCCTTGTTTGACCAACAACTGAAATGCTCGAGCGCAAATCTCAATACGACGTGCATACGTATCCGCCTGCCCTTGTTCGTCAAATGCCATGATCACTGCTGCTGCGCCATAACGTTTAACCAATTCGGCACGACGTAAAAACTCGGACTCACCGTCTTTTAGGCTTAACGAGTTGACAATTGCCTTGCCTTGCACGCATTTAAGCCCCGACTCGAGCACTTCCCATTTGCTCGAGTCGAGCATCAGTGGTACTTGAGCAATTTCAGGTTCTCCTGCCACTAAATTGAGAAAGCGCACCATTGCTGCACTCGAGTCGAGCAGCCCTTCATCCATGTTGATATCTACAATTTGCGCGCCAGCAGTCACTTGTTGCCTTGCAATTTGCAGACCTGACTCATAATCCCCGGCTAAAATTGCCTTAGAAAATTTGGGGCTACCCGTAATATTGCTGCGTTCGCCGACATTGATAAAATTAGTTTGCTCCGTAACCACAAGCGGCTCGAGACCAGAAAAAAGTGCTTTTGTGCTGCGAGGCTGTGCCTTGCGTGGGGGATGTCCCTTGACCGCTTCGGCAATGGCTTGAATGTGTGCCGGGGTGCTGCCGCAGCAGCCTCCTACAATGTTCAGCAACCCTTCTTTGGCAAATTCGCCCAAGACTTGCGCCATGTAGTTTGGGGTGTCATCGTATTCGCCAAAGGCATTGGGTAAGCCAGCATTGGGGTGGCAAGAGATAAATTCTGGAGCAAGGTTGGCAAGAGCGCGAAGGTGTGGGCGGAACATCTCTGCGCCAAGCGCACAGTTAAAGCCCACCGCAAGCGGCTTGGCATGGCGAATCGAAATATAAAACGCCTCGGCGGTTTGTCCAGAAAGCGTTCGTCCCGATTGGTCAGTGATTGTTCCACTTATAATTAAAGGGGTGCGCTGTTCTCGAGCCTCGAAGAGTTGCTCGAAGGCAAACAGTGCAGCTTTGGCGTTTAAGGTGTCAAAAATTGTCTCGAGCAGCAATATATCTGCGCCGCCATCGAGCAGCGCTTCTGCTTGTTCAAGGTATGCCGCAACAAGTTCATCAAAACTGACATTGCGAAAGGCGGCATCCTCGACCCTAGGGCTGATGCTGGCAGTGCGGTTGGTTGGTCCTAACGCCCCTGCCACAAAACGCGGTTTGTCTGGCGTGGAGAACTTTTTGCTGGCGGCTTTGGCAAGCCTGGCGGCAGCAAGATTGATTTCACGCACATGGCTTTGCATCGCGTAATCGGCTTGGGCGATGCTGGTGGCGTTAAAGGTGTTGGTGGAAATAATATCTGCCCCAGCCTCCAAGTAGGCTTCGTGGATGCTCGAGATAATGTCAGGTCGAGTAATACAGAGCAGGTCGTTATCGCCGTACAGATTCAAGATGCTCGAGAAGTGTGGAGCGCGGAAGTCCTTTTCGCGCAGATTGTGCCGCTGAATCATGGTTCCCATTGCGCCGTCAAGCACAAGGATGCGATTTTGCAGGATCGAGGTTAATGTTGTTAATCCTTTAGTGAGTACCATATTTTACCAGTTATCCTGAGTGACTATCCATTCAAGAAATTCTCTAAAGTCTGTGCCTCCACCTTAAGAATTGCATTTTCGCACGAGACAACCCCATCATCTACAGAGATTTTAGGTTTGATATGTTCAAGTCGAGTGTGGCTTTGACCAGTGTAGGCTCTAAAAGATTTGACGGCGACACCTGCGTTTCTCACTCGGCTCAAGACACATGCAGTAGCGCTGCTCCGGGGTTTTGGAGCGTAAAATCCCGAGAATTTTGCTCCATAAACCATAGTCTAGCTTTCCCTTAAGACTTCGGCAAGCACCTTGCTGCGCCCAAGCGGATAAATATGCGCTCCAGCCACACCAGCATCGCGCAGCTCTTGCACGATGCGTCTTGCCCATGCAATTCCCGCGTCGCGCCCACCTGTCTCGAGTGCTGTTAAAAGGGCTTGCGGGATACTCGTCCATTTGCTCACACGCTGCGCCATCTCGAGGCTCAGCACGGGTAAAACACCAAATAACACAGGGATACTTGGCTGTACCACATCGTTAAATCTTTGTACGACCGCAAGTTCAAAGACGGGTTGTGTCTGGGCAAAATGTGCTCCTGCAGCAACTTTTTCACTCAACCTTTGCCGCTCGAGGTCTAAGTCTGGCGCACCGGGGTTTGCAGCAACCGCCACAGCAAAATCGCTTGGCTCGAGGTCGCGCCCCGCTAAGGACTTCCCTCGATTAAGCTCACGAACAATGCGTGTTAAGCCTACTGCATCTACTTCAAATACCCCTTTGGCTTGTGGATGGTCACCAATTGAGGGTGGGTCGCCGCGCAGGCAAAGAATGTTTCTTACCCCTAAAGCCGCTGCACCCAAGAGTTCAGATTGTAAGCCTAAGACATTGCGGTCACGACAAGTAAAGTGGGCAATCACCTCGAGTCCAAGCGAAGTCTGAACCAGGTGCGCTGCCACAAGTGGGTTCATGCGTAGGTTCGCTTGAGGGCTATCGGAAATGTTCACTGCGTCAACATAACATTGGGCAGCTCGAGCTTCGTTCAAGAGCTTACTTGGGTCGCAACCACGTGGGGGGTCAAGTTCGGCGGTCAGGGTAAAGGTTTTTCCCAATCGTTCACGCAAATACATGGTCATCCTAAAGCACTGGCACGGTCAGTTTGTTCCCATGGCAAATGGGCTTGTCCAAAGTGCCCGTAACTCGAGGTCTGGGTATAAATCGGACGCTCGAGTTGGAGCTCTTCGATAATTGCGAGTGGGCGAGGGTCAAAGTGCTTGCGTGCTAGAGCGCTCAAGTCTTGGTCAGAAACCTTGCCTGTGCCAAAACTCTCGACGCGCAAGCTGACAGGGTGTGCTTTGCCAATCGCATAAGCAATTTCGACCATGGCGCGTTCGGCAAGCTCTGCTGCCACAATGTTCTTGGCGATATAGCGCGCGTAATAGGCAGCACTGCGGTCTACTTTGGTAGGATCTTTGCCACTAAATGCGCCACCGCCGTGTGGAATAGCTCCTCCGTAAGTATCCACAATAATTTTGCGTCCAGTTAAGCCGGTATCTACTCCAGGTCCTCCAAATACAAAACTGCCGGAGGGGTTAATCAGATATTGCACTTTGCTCGAGTCCAGCCAATTTGGAACCACGGGACGGATAACGTGCTCAATCAATTCGGAGCGAATTTGCTCTTGAGTGATATTCTGAGCATGCTGTGTAGAAATGACGACTGTCTCGAGTCCGATAGGCTTATCCCCATC
>JBKBVO010000160.1:0-5361 GCA_046289535.1 Deinococcales bacterium
GATTATCCAGCACCACCGGTGCTTGAGCCTGGTCCGCGATCTGATCGAGGATGCCCGGCAACCGAAGCGACCGCTGCTTTGCCGTCAGCTCAAGCAGTTCGCCTGAAAGCTCCAGATTGACGTTGACGACAGATGAGCCGAATTCCTCGGCAATATCCCGAAGAACACCGGTCTTGCCGGAACCGGTCTCACCCACCAGCAACACCAGACGGTGATACAGCCTTTCGGCTGCCTGGATGGATCGTCTTATCTTGTCGTGAATCGGCTCGGCCATGGTCGCTCCTTATTGCTCGGTGTACGGCTTATCGGATTTGTCAGCCGCACCGCTGGAGTGGACCCATTCGTCCACTTCGTCTTGTTTGAACATCCAGCGACGACCGACGCGATGACCGGGCATAGCCCGTTGTTCGATCCACTTGTAGACCGTCTCGTTGCTTACATTCAGGTATTTGCAAATGTCACCGACCGTCAGCCATTTCTCATCCATAGCCTTCGTCCTTCGTTCATCTTGTTTTCGGTAAAAGCCCGAGGGTCTCCGGGAAACCCGAAATCCGGACACAGTGCCGCAAACTAACCTCCATAAACTACATTGATGGATTGCCAAAATCAAGCGTTTTGCGCCGAATAGAGACGACTTTTCCAAAAAGCGGCTTGATTGTCGTTGGTGATACGTTTGTCGTTCTTAGGCGCATGCATTGTGTAAGTCCGTACAGCACAGGCGATTGAGTCCCTGGCTGCCGCCGCCATCCCCCGCTGGTACATGCTGTGCCCGTCGTGCCGAAAGCCCCCCGCCTCCCGGAGTTTGCCCCCAGAGAGACGGGTTTGTCTTTTTGAAATGGTGGACGCGGAGGGGGTCGAACCCTCGTCCAAAAACCCCTCCAGTGGGCATCTACGAGCGTAGCCTTTATGTTGGTCTTAAACCCCGGCGAATCTAAAGGCAAATGTCTGGGGTTGCAGCTTCGTGAAAATTTAACCTGTGGCTACGAAGCCTTGCCAAGGCGAGCAGTCTTTTTGGAAAGCGGGTTAGGCACCAACTGCCGGGTTCCTAAGCGGCTTCGGCAGAACTATGCTGCCTGGTGGCTGTTGTTTAGGCAGCCATTGCGAGAGGGGCGCGTGCGCCCATCTTCAAAACATTGTTGCCATTTAAAGGCTTGGTGGATTGTTTCGCAGCCAACCACCATCTGCGGCTCGCAACCTCACCTTCGGCTGTCCCTGTCGAAACCAAGTACGCGCCCACGGTGACCACTCGAGGACGGCTCGAGTGCACCGAAAGTGTAGCAGATGTCTGGGATTTTGTCAGTATGTCAAACGGCGTAGTCGTGGTCTCCTTGTGTACGAATGCCAGACCGCCCGCGCCGACCAGTGTGGCGCTGCACTGCTTGTTCAAGGGGTTTGGGTTTTGCTGCCCCGTAGCGCGAAAAAGTGCCCTACCGCCAGAGATGACCGCTCCGTTGATTGGAGCACTGCTCGAGAATACGCACCAGTAAGCTCCGTCGTTGTTAAAAAACTGAAAAACCCGATCGCCGCCTTCGCGGAAAGCAAAGGTTGGTCCAGAAAATGCGCCTTGCCGCCCGATACCCTCGGGGTCGCCATCGCGGTCGAGTCTTTGGAATTCTAAAGTCCAAGGCTCGAGTCCAACAATACTAACAGTCCATGTCTGACCGGGTCTGGGTGGAAACGCGGCGAGCAGGGCAGCGCTCGAGGGGGCAGCGCTCGCTGCGCTGCTTTGTAGCGTAACACTGCAACTGCGGCGCATTGGGTTCCAGCTATCGGCGCTCGGAGGGCTGTTCAGGGCTTCGCCACCTGAGAGGGTCTGCCCCTTGAATTCTATAGGGTCTTCGAAAGCGCACGCCCAAGCTTCTTCGCGCTGATTTTCGACATGAAACAAAAACCTGCCGTCTTCGTCTTCGTAGGTGTAGGTGGTAAAGTTTTGGCTCGAGTTTGCCTGTGTTGCGCTTCCGGTAGGGTCGCCATCTTGGTCTAGGCGGTTGTATTGCAATGTCCAGGCGGGTAGCCCTTCAATGCTCATGACCCAGGTTTGCCCGACCTTGGCAGGTAAAAGCCCGCCCGCGGTGGTGGCGGCGACCAAACCAGTCGCGTCAATATCGCTTGGTAGTGAAGGTTTGCGTCCGCCTGCCCAGAGGGTGTCTGGCACATTTGGTTCGAGCATCTGGTATGCCAAATGAATGGGGCGCAAGTAATTTTGCGATTCGATCAGGGTTTGCGAGACGCGGCGCGTGATTCCGCCCGTGGGGACCGCCACCAGATTGCCCTGCTCGTCAAACGCCCCACCGCCGGAGTTACCGCTGCTGATTTTGCCGTCGGTTTTAATCCAATTGGTGCCGCTCGAGCGGTAGTTTTCGCCTGTCCAACCGCTAAAAACACCTGTTGTGAAGGTGATTGTGCGCCCACCAATTCCCGGGTAGCCCGCAAAGGTAAGCCGCTCGCCCAAGACCATATCAAAGGGGTTGCCCACGGGTGAAGCCACAAAACGGCGAGTCGCTGGGATGGGGTCGCCTTTTTCGTCTTGGGTGATTTTGAGCACCGCCAAGTCGAGCTTAGGCAATGTGGTGACAACGGTCGCAATCGCCTTGATGGCGGGTTCTTTGCTTGGATTGTCGGTGAAGCGCACTGCATGGCGCTTGATTTCGCGCCCGTTGTCGTCGCTGATAACATGGTGATTGGTCAAAATATAGCCGCTCGTGCTGATGACCGTGCCGCTGCCGCCTTGTCCCTGGTAGCGCGGCGCGCCCGAATCGTTCTCGAGCGCCAGAAGCTCGACCACCGATTGGATGATGCGAGTTCGGACTTCCCTGGAGAGCGTCTGAGCCGATGCAAGTGAGCTTAACAGCAACAAAGCGACTGCGCGTAATAGCCAATTTTTCATGATAGATGCCCTCCGGGTGCTCTTGGAGTCTATCCCAAATTATAAAAATTAAATGTGTGTCATCATGCCCATGTGGCGCTATTGAATTTGCGCCGCAAGCCCGAGATGTCGTTTGCCGTGTCTCGAGAAGGGCAGATGCGGTTGCTCAGCAGCACGTGCAATTGCTCGCTTTGCAACGAGAGCCACACTCCGGTGCCAGTGAAGCCCGTGTGCCCTAAGGTGTCGGGCGGGGAGTTATTGCCGCCAAGCCAGTTTTTGTGTGGCAGTAGCCAGCCGAAGGCGCGGGCATCGTCGGCTTGGCGGGCAATCTCTTGCTGCATCAAACGCAGCATCGCTGCGCTGAGCACCTGCCCTGTCATCAACGCCTCGAGATAGCGCACGATTTCAGGCAAGCTGCCAAACAGCCCAGCGTGTCCAGATACCCCCTCGAGCGCAGCGGTGTTTTCGTCGTGTACCCGCCCAATAATCAGTTTTCCACTCGATTCTAGTTCTGTTGCAGCGCAGAGTGCGGGGTTAGGAACGTAGGTTAGTTTGATTCCGAGCGGTGCGAATAACTCGCGTTCGGCGAGCGTGTCAATGCGCGCGCTGTAGAGTGTCTCGAGCAACAGCGTGAGCACCAAAAAACCTTGGTCTGAGTAGACAATACCTGTGTTGGGGCGGCTTGCCTCGAGCGTTTTTTGCAGTGCGGCTGAACGCGGCAAGCCCCACGAGCGCAATGGCGAAAATGCCTCGAGTCCGGCGGTGTGCGAGACCAATTGCAGCACGGTTGCGCGCTCGAGTGGTAGACCTTTGCTCTGCGGCAGTGCCTCGAGTAGCGGGGCGCGCGGGTCAAGTTTGCCCGAGTCAATCAGTTTGAGTAGCAAGGGCACCGCAACCAAGACCTTGGTCAGGCTCGCGAGGTCAAAAACGGTGTCGAGTGTGGTGTCAGGAGCATCTGGGGTGTGCCAATGTTTGCCGCAAAAGCCAACCTCGAGACATCCCAATTTTCCATACGCCCAGGCGAGCGCGGGGATTTGGTGCGTCTCGAGGTGCTCTTTGATGATATACATGCCTTAACTTGCAACCAATTTCTGATAGATCAAAATCGGCTTTTTGGCAGCAGTGACTTCATCCAAGCGCCCGACAACTGTATTATACGGCGCATGCTCGAGCCAGCTTAAATCTTTTTTTGCTTTGCTCAGAATTTCTGCCATGACCTCTACAAACTTGTCCATTGTTTCTAGACTCTCGGTTTCTGTGGGTTCGACCATCATCGCTTCGTGCACCACCAGCGGAAAATAGACAGTCATGGGGTGGATACCGTAATCCAAGAGCGCCTTGGCAAAATCTAAAGTCTTCATTCCTGCGGGTGGTTGCGCCACAAATTCGTGCATATTGATGCGGTTATACGCTGTCTTAAAGCCGACTTTTTGCAATTGCACGCGCAGGTAATTGGCGTTGAGCACCGCTATGCTCGAGACATCGCGCAAGCCCTGTGCGCCAAGGCTGCGAATATAGGTATAAGCGCGCACCAGATTGCCAAAATTGCCGTAAAAGCTGCGTACTCGCCCGATGCTCTGGGGGCGGTTGTGCTCGAGTGTGTAGTGCTCGCCCACCTTGGCGACGATTGGCGTGGGTAGAAACGGCTCGAGGTGCGCCTTGACCCCGACCGGACCGGTGCCCGGACCGCCACCGCCGTGCGGCACGGTAAAGGTCTTGTGCAGATTAAGGTGAATTACATCAAAGCCCATATCCCCCGGGCGCGCCCGTCCGACGATTGCATTGGTGTTCGCGCCGTCATAGTAAAGCTGGATACCCAGTGCATGGGCTTTTTGAGCAATCTCGAGGATACGCGTTTCAAAAATACCAAGCGTATTGGGGTTGGTGAGCATGATTGCGGCAACGTTTTTTGAGAGTGCTGCCTCGAGTGCGTCGAAGTCCACTTCCCCAACGGCGTTGCCGGGAATCTCTTGCACGGTAAAGCCTGCCATTGCGGCGGTCGCGGGGTTGGTGCCGTGCGCAGCATCTGGCACAATCACAATGCGCCGCTCCTCGAGTTCGCCGCGTGACTCAAAGTACTTGCGAATCATCAGAATGCCTGTAAACTCGCCCTGTGCGCCTGCGGCGGGTTGCAGTGTGACGGCATCCATGCCGGTAATCTGCCCCAAGTCAGCGGCGAGGTGATAGAGCAACTCGAGTGCGCCCTGGGCGGTGCTTGGGTCTTGGTATGGGTGTAGTGCAGTGAACCAGTTGGCGGCGACTTCGTTGACCTTGGGGTTGTATTTCATGGTGCAACTACCCAAGGGGTAAAAGTTGGCATCAACGCTCATTTGACGCTGTGCCAGACCGGTGTAGTGGCGCACCAAATCGAGTTCCGAGACCTCGGGCAGCGGTAGGCTCGAGCGGCGCAAGTTCTCTGCACCAAGCAGTGCCTCGAGATTGGCAGACCTGGCAAGTGCGGCTTGCGGTGGAATGACCCCGCGCCTACCCGCTTT
>JBKBVO010000161.1:0-5204 GCA_046289535.1 Deinococcales bacterium
CGAACTTACAGATGGCATCGAGGTGGTGGTGGTCGTAGTGGGGCTGTTTGCCGTAGGTGAAACACTCTATGTTGCCTCGAAATTCCGTAAGTTGGGTGGCTCGGTGATTCACTTGCGCACGCGTGCAAGTATGAACCGTGAAGACTGGGCGCGTTCCTGGAAGCCTTGGTTGCGCGGTACGGCATTGGGTTTTCCCTTTGGGGTCATGCCTGCAGGCGGTGCCGAGATTCCAACATTTTTGTCTTATGCCTTGGAAAAACGCCTTGCCAAAAAACCCGAAGAATTTGGTCATGGTGCTATAGAAGGTGTAGCCGGACCAGAAGCCGCCAACAATGCCAGTGCAGCAGGAGTTTTGGTGCCACTTTTGACATTGGGGCTACCCACCAGTGCCACTGCCGCAATCATGCTTGCAGCATTCCAGAGCTATGGTATCCAACCAGGTCCGTTGCTCTTTACCAACAACGCCAATCTGGTATGGGGCTTAATTGCCAGTTTATATGTTGGGAATGTTTTACTTTTGGTTTTAAATCTGCCACTAGCAGGGATTTGGGTGCGTCTGCTCGAGATACCGCGTCCGCTGTTGTATGGTGGGATTTTGGTCTTTGCCTGTATCGGTGTTTATAGCTTGAATAATAGCCCCTTTGATTTAGCATTGCTTGGCGTGATTGGGATTATTGGCTATTTTATGCGCCGCTTTGATATTCCGATTGCCCCCGCTATTGTGGGTATGATTCTAGGACCCAAAGCCGAAGAACAGTTTCGTCGTGCAATGGGTATTTCTCAAGGCGATGCAACAGTATTTTTAACACGTCCAATCAGTGCAACCATTTTAGCGATTGCGCTGTTGCTATTGGTTATGCCGCCATTGTTACGCTTTTGGCGCGCAAAACAGGCGCAAATCTAAATAGCCAAACCATCTCTTTTTAACCAAAAAGCGGTCGAGCCATTGTATCATTTGTGTTGTTGGTCTTGGTTTACGAACAAGCTGATGTGTGCGCGTGGAGGTATGAGGTGGTCAACAAACAGCGCGACGAATCGCAGCATCGCGCTCGTCTGTGGCTCGAGCAGGTCTTGTTTTGCGTGTTGGCATATGCGCTTGCATGGAGCGCATGGATACCGCTTTGGTCGGGCGGTCAAATTGTGAGCAAGGGGGCGTTGCCTACGCATCTGCCCGGTTTGCTTGCGCCTGCATTGGCAGCACTGGCGGTGACCCTATTCAAGGGGCGTGGCGCGCTTATTGCACTGCTGCATCGTTTACTGCGTTTGCCGACTCGAGCGACCGATTGGCTTTTAGCGCTCTCACCCTTGGCGATGATTGCCATTGTACTCTTGTTCGGCGCAGATGTAAGCGGTTTGGAACGCTACTCTGGTATCCCACCTTTGCCGTTTTTAGCAACGCTGCTGCTGGTGCTGGTGGTCAATGGATTGGGCGAGGAGATTGGTTGGCGTGGCTTTTTGCTACCCAGGGCGCAGGCGCTCTTGGGCGTGCGCACAGGTACGCTTGCAAGCGGAACAATATGGGCACTTTGGCATTTGCCGATGTTTTTCGTGCTCGAGACCTACCGCACGATGGGTCTTTTGGGCTTGGTGTTCGGGTTTGGCGTTGGCATTTTAGCAGGAGCATGTGTGCTCGCCCACATGACGGCGCGCGCGCACGGAGGTGTGGTGCTTGCAGTACTGTGGCACACGGGTTTTAATCTTGGTACTGGCACGGCGCTCGGCGGTCTTGCACCAGCGTTGCTTTCAACCCTCGCGATTATTTGGGCATTGTGGCTGCTGCGCTATGCTCCCGAGGCGATGCGCCTACCCATCACTTGAGGCGAGCTGAAGACCTACAAGCTTTTCATACCAAGACACGAGGCATGGCAGCTCAAGAACCGCTGCGCTCGAAGACTTTGAAGTAGGTACAAGGTACAGTGGTGATATAGACCTCAACAGGACCCACAGCCTCTTGGGTGCCTTCCACTTTTAGCAGCTGGTCAAAGTGGCTCGAGACGCTTAAACTGTTGGCGAGTAGGGCTACCGTTTTTTTACAGCTTAATTTTAATTCTGACCGGCTTTACCCCATAAACACGCTCTTAGAGCTTTTCCACCACATAAGCGCGTTCAATTTTGTCTGGCTGTATACCAAAGCTCGGACGCTGCGGGTCAATGCGCTGCAATTTATCCAAGACATCCAAACCTTCAACAACTTTACCAAAAACGGCATGCCTTCCATCCAGACCTTGGGTCGGGGCAAAAGTGATAAAAATTTGACTGCCATTGGTACCCGGTCCGGCATTTGCCATGCTCAGGATGCCCTTGTCGTTGTGGCTCAAACCAGGGGCAAATTCATCGGCAAAGCGGTAGCCAGGTCCGCCACGCCCTGTGCCTGTGGGGTCACCAGTTTGTGCCATAAAGCCATCCAAAACACGGTGAAAAACAATCCCATCGTAGAACTTATGGCGCAGTAGCCAGACAAAGCTATTGACGGTTTTTGGGGTCTTTTCTGCGTATAACTCGAGCACCATACGCCCTTTGCTGGTTTCTAAAATCGCCATGTATTGTTTACCTGCATCAATTGCTTGACCAGGCGCATTAAACGCCGTTTGGCGTGTTTCAGAGAGGGCGGGTGTCAGGGTGTAGCCACTGGGGATGTAATCGCTCATCAGTGTCAGCTTAGCGCCACACAAACCAGCAATTTGCCCTCTCATGCAAAAACATATCTTGTTTTGCTAAAAATAGCGTGCTAGACTTATATCTTGAGGTGATCATATGAAAAAGAATATACTGCTAGCGTTTGGTGCTGTGGCACTCACGACTTTGTTCTCGGTGCGTGGCGCGAATGAAACTTGGAAAGTGATTGAGCGCGACAGTCTTAATATCGCTATCGCCGAATCAGAAACGGATGTTGAAAACTTTACCGCTCGCACCAGTAAAATCAAGGGCACATTCAACTTTGACCGCGATGCAAAAACAGGTACGGGTGTGATTGTTATTGATGGCGCTTCGCTGGATACGGGTGTAGCTGTTCGCAACGAACACATGAAAAGCGGCGATTGGTTTAATTTTAGTAAAAATCCAGACATCAAGTTTGAAGCCACTCGAGTGCAGTTTATGCGAAACAACGATTATCGCATCACGGGCAACCTGACCCTAAACGGTGTAACCAAAAGCATGATTGCAGTCGCCACAATTAAAATTACACCCGCCAACGATGCCACACGTGGCGCTCGCATTGCTGGCGATTCCTTGGCATTGACTACCAAATTCAAGATTAAGCTCTCGGACTACAACGTGGCACACCCCAGCATCGCGGCTGGGCGCGTTGCAAATGAAATTGGGATCTCCCTAAAAACCATTGCTACCAACAAATAATGAAACTGGTGCGCTTCAAAACGGTATTCTTGGCTTTGGCAATACTGGCGGCTGTGGTGGGTTTAGGTAGCTTGCTGGTCTCGAGTATTTTGACCAGAGGGGCGGTCTTTGCCCAGCTTGCCCAAGAAAATGAAGCAGCCGAACTATTTGGAGATACCAGCCAAAAAATCCTGATTGGCAGCCCACAAAACTTTCTGGCACTTGCCCCCGAAGCCTTTTTTGAAGGCAAAGGTGATCAGGACGCACGTCTGATTAACAGCGATTATCTGCGCGAAAATAACATTTACCCGATTCAGGTCAAAACAGTGGAGTTCTTCCGAAATCTAACACTACTGGTCTCTGCTGTTGGTGGGGCGTTGATGCTTGTACTTTGGCGGTTAGCACAACGTAAATCTGTTGTAAGAGGCTAATCTCGAGACATATCCAGTTTTTATTGTGGGTGTGTCTCGAGACTGCGTTTTATTGCCCGCTTTCAAGTTACAATGCGCATATGACTAAAATCCGCTTTGGAGTTCTTGGCACTGCTAAAATTAACGGTGCTGTTGTTCCTGCTATCCATGCCGCCAAAAACGCTGAATGCGTGGCAATTGCCTCGCGTGACCTTGCTAAAGCCCAAGCGCACGCGCAAAAGCACGAAATTCCACAAGCACTTGGCAGTTACGAAGCCTTGCTTGAGTCCGATATAGACGCGGTGTATATTCCCCTGCCCAATCATTTGCATCTACCTTGGGCAAAGCGCTTTTTAGAGGCGGGCAAGCACGTTTATCTCGAGAAACCAGCCTGTTTGCGCCCCAGCGAAGTACAGACCTTATTAGCGACCGCCGAACAATATAAGCGCGTCCTTATAGAAGGTTTTATGTATCGGCATCACCCGCAATTTACCCGAGCGCTCGAGATTATACAAAGCGGCGTTCTTGGTGAGATTCGTTTGGTGCGTAGCAGTTTTTCTTTTCCGCTCGAGGCACCCGAAAACATTCGTTGGGTGCGTTCTTATGGCGGTGGAGCACTCTACGATTTGGGTTGTTATTGCATCAATGCAACCCTTTTATTGCTTGGCAAAACGCCAAAGCGCGCAATTGCCAGTTGCCGACAAGGTGGTGTAACCCAGAGCAATGAGTATTCTGATTTGACCACCAGCGCCATTCTCGAGTTTGACAGCGCCGATGGTAATGGTGCTTATGGAATTTTTGAATGTTCAATTGCAATGCCTAACCGCCAACATTTAGAAGTTGTTGGAGCAAAGGGTGTGCTCGAGTTGCCCGAATTTGTCCACCCCAGTAATGAAATTGGCACACTGGTCTTGAATGGCAATACCGAAAAAACCATTCGCGCCAACCGTTACCAGCTATTGGTAGAACACCTTGCCGACGTGGCAAATGGCGAAGCCGAGTTACAGTTTGGCAAGCCCACAGACAGCACCAATCCCTTAGCACAAGCCAAAGTCATTGAAATGGTGCAGCAGGCGATGGGGTATAGCCTTTAGGTATTTGCTCTACTTTTTCACAAATCACCTACCTAGCGGACAAAACTTGGGGCCTTGCCCAGCTTTTGCAGTCAGGGCAGTTTTTTGTCGCGCCTATGGCGCTTTGGAAATCACTTTTAACTTCGACCTTCAAAGATTTCATGCTTTGCTTCAGAAGTCTTGAGCAAGCCGAATAGACACAGCGTTGGTCAGTACTGTCTGTTTTGAATAAACGTAGAGACTTACAAAACGCTTGGGTGTATGACTTTATACGAACCTTTATTGTTAAAATGCAAGCGATGAATGAACTTTTAGCTGTTAACACCTTGCGCGCTTTAGCGCTTGATGCCATCTGTAAAGCCAAAGAGGGTCACCCCGGCGCGCC
>JBKBVO010000162.1:0-5204 GCA_046289535.1 Deinococcales bacterium
AAGTGCTCCATCAAACGAATCATGTCCGCACAGATGCCCATATCCCAGTTGCCTTCCCAAATGATTTTGCCCGCATCGGTTGTATGATGTACTTGCAGGGTCATGCGCCGCACTTTGTATCCTAAAGTCGAGAGCTTATAGATAAATGGCCAAGCGCTGGTGTCGGATTCGCGCTCGACAACATAAGAAATAGCTCGGAATAGCTCCCGCCCCTCTCGGGTACTATATTTAAGTAGGCTCTCAAAATTAACCGTGCGCTGATAGTAATCCCGTGCCGAATGGTACAGGTTTTGGGTGTCTACAAAAATACCCACCTGCGGGCGAATCTTCATTGAATGTGCCATTTTCTAAACTCCTTTAATTTTTGATAAAGCAACACCCAAGTATGACTCGAGTGTTGCCAAAAATACGGATTAAAACGCAGTTTTTTCGCCACGCAATGCCATAGCGCCAAGTCCAGCAAAAGCAAGCGCTAAAACCACAACAATCAGCCCGTGATTAGCATTGCGGCTACGCGGTGCCTCCAAGGTAAACTGAGCAGTGGTTGTACCAGCTGCCAAGACCCGAGAATCGGCATAGCGTGCATCGGGCTTGGTGATTTTCACCGTTATATTTGGGGTGTTGCTCAGAGCAAGGAGTTCTAGCTCACCAACAAAACTCGAGTCGCCCACTTTACCCAACTTAACTTCTTGTACAGCTTGGTTATTACCAGGATCTACCGCAACAACCACAGCCGCACCATTGTAGCTCGAGTCGGCTTGTACTTGGGCACGGATTTGATTTTTGCCAACCCGCAAACCAGCGGGCATTTGCAGCGTAACCTGAACAGGTGCAGCCAAAGCGGACGTTAAAAATAAAAACACCAAAAAAACCAAAATTTTTTTCATAAACGACTCAATCTTACCAAGTTTGCCCAACATTGGTAAGTGGCAAAGACCAGCAGTGTGCCAATCTACTCAAATAACTTGGCGCACTGAACCTCTGTGTCGCGTACAGGACACACTATTTTGTTTATATCAGCGCGGATTGGGCTGTACATGGCGTAGCAGACTCTTGAACTCCTTGCCGCAAACCCTGTAGACTCGAGTCTCGTGAGGCAGCTCACGGGTATTTTTTTGTCAGTCAACCAAAGCCTCGTAAAAATTAAAAGCAAACAGCCAGGAGCTTATCTATGAAATACATTTTTGTTACAGGTGGCGTGGTCTCGAGCCTCGGCAAGGGTATCACCGCCAGCAGCTTGGGCGCGATTTTACGAGCGCGCGGACACAAAGTTACGGCTGTTAAAATTGACCCCTATATCAACTTGGATGCTGGCACCATGCGACCCTACGAACACGGCGAGGTCTTCGTAACAGGAGACGGCGCTGAAACAGACCTTGACTTGGGCAACTACGAGCGCTTTTTAGACATCAACACCACGCGTGGCAGCAATATCACCACGGGTCAAGTCTACAAAACGGTCATCGAGCGCGAGCGCAGGGGCGAGTACTTAAGTCAAACCGTACAGGTTATCCCGCATATCACCGATGAGATTAAAAACCGGATTCGGGCAGTCGCACTCGAAGCAAACGCAGACATTTGTGTGGTCGAGGTCGGCGGCACAGTAGGCGACATCGAAAGCTTGCCATTTTTGGAAGCAATCCGCACCATGCGCTTTGACGAAGCCTACGAAAACACCGCCTATTTGCATGTAACGCTCGCCCCAGAGGTCAGCACAGGCGAAATTAAAACCAAGCCCACACAACACGGCGTAGCACAACTTCGCAGTACGGGTATTAGTCCAGATTTTATTGTGGTGCGCTCGAGTACCGCAATGCAAGACGAGATGCGCCGCAAAATCGCACTTTTTACCAGTGTCGAACCAGAGCGTGTTTACTCGAGCTACAACGTTGCACACCTGTACGAAGTACCCCTTGCTTTTGAAGAACAAGGTCTAGGGCGCGAAATCGAAAAACGCCTCAGGCTCGAGGTCATCCCACCAAGTCTAGGTTTTTGGCACAGCGCGGTCAAAAAGCTCAAGCAACCCGCACACCAAGTCAAAATCGGTTTTGTTGGTAAATATGTCGCCATGGGCGATAGTTATTTGTCTATTCTCGAGGGATTGCGCCATGCTGGAATTCACAACAACTGTGCCGTGAATGTGGTTTGGGTAAATGCCGAAGACCTCAAAAACCCAGACGATGCCAAACTAGCGCTCGAGCCACTGGACGGGATTTTGGTCGGACCCGGTTTTGGGATGCGCGGTATCGAAGGCAAAATTTTAGCGGCACAATACGCTCGTACACACAAAAAACCCTATTTTGGGATTTGTTTGGGGATGCAGGTTGCGGTGATTGAATTCGCACGCCATGTAGCACAACTCGAAGGCGCAAACAGCAGCGAATTCGACCCCTACGCCAAACACCAAGTGATTGGCTTAATGCCCGAGCAGCTCGAGGTCGAGGGTATGGGTGGTACGATGCGCCTTGGCGATTGGGAGATGGATATTGCCGCAGGCACAAGGCTCGAGCAAGTTTATGGCACTTCTGGGGTGGTCATCGAGCGACACCGGCACCGTTATGAAGTCAATCCTGCTTATGTGGCCCAACTTCAGGCGGCAGGTTTGGTGATCAGTGCGGTCACGCCGGGCAAAGCGCAGCGCGGCGCAGGCTTGGTCGAGGCGATTGAGCTAAAAGATCATCCATTTTTTATTGGTTTGCAAGCTCACCCCGAGTTTAAGTCGCGCCCGATGCGAGTTTCGCCACCATTTCGCGCCTTTGTTGCGGCGGCACTCGAGCAGCACGGCACATAGTGGTGCTAGTGGGTACAGGGTTTCGTGAGCTAAGTTTACCAAAGCTGCGTTATTGATTATTTGGTTATTGTAAACCTACGCAACTTGCAAGGTCTGGTTGTCTTTGGTACAATCCCCGCCGCTAGGTACCTAGCGGCGTAGGGTGTTAGCTCAGTCGGTAGAGCGGCGGTCTCCAAAACCGTAGGTCGGGAGTTCGAGCCTCTCACGCCCTGCCAAACAAAAATCCTCGCCCTATGCGAGGATTTTTATTTGTGTTTTATTCGTTCCTGCAACGCCCCAAGCGGCGCAGACAAAACATTATGCTTGCCTTTTTGATAATCAAAAACCACTCGAGTCACCCCAATCATTTGCAGCGTCAGCAGGTATGTATCTTTTAAGACCCAGCCTGTCAGTGTCTCGAGCACCAAAGATTCGTCTTGTAAATCTTGCAAAAAATCCTGTGCAACCGCAGTATCGCTAAAAATCAGGGCGTATTTTTCCGACCCTGCTTGCATGGTGATGCGCTCGATAGGAGTTTGAACGTTGGTCAAGACAATCCAGTCGCCAGAAATCGGGTCGCTCATGCTAAGCGTAAAATAACATATCGTTTTTTGTTATGATGCTCGGCGCATGGACGACGGTTTACGTTTTGATAGTTTAGCGGTCCGCGCCGAAAACCACTTGCCTAACCCCTTAGCTCAACTTGAAGCGCGGCTTGGGGTTCTCGAGGCAAGTGGCTTGGCGGGGCGCGGTAGCGCATGGTGTGTAAGCTTTACTTCGGGGCGAGCCGCTTTGGATTCTTTAGCGCGGGTTTTGCGCCCAATGGATAAGGTACTACTGCATTTTGAGACAGGTGGATTGGCAGTACGCACTTTTTCGGCACTTGCCGAGTGGGACGTACATGTTGAACTGACCGACCTCGGCAGCCCAGAAACACGTTTTGAAGGGGCAAGCATGGTCTATCTCGAGAACCCTTCAAGCGCGACCCTAACACCTTTTGCACTTTCACAAATTGCCCAAAAAGCCCACGATGCAGGGGCACTGCTGGTGGTGGACAACTCGTTTTTGACGATGTTTGCCTGCCGCCCGCTCGAGTTCGGAGCCGATGCAGTGGTTTACAGCAGCGCTGCCGCACTCACTGGAGATACAACGCTTGCGCTTGGCGCAGTGATTGGGCGTTCCGAAGAACTCCAAGAGCGCATCCGAAGACACCGCGATACTGTTGGTGCACGCCCCAATGCCCAAATTTGCGGTGGTGCTCTGCGCGCCATCAAAACCCTTTCGGTGCGACTCGAGCGGCAAAATGCCAGTGCCCAAAGCATTCTGCCAAAACTCGAAGCACACCCCGCCCCAATTGGAGTTTCTTACCCCAGCGCAGAAGCACACCTGACCCGCGATGGGCGCGAGATGGGAGGTAGCGCAATTGCCCTCGAGTTCGCTGTCCCAGAAGCGGCAAGAGCTTTTTTGGAACATTTGCGCTATTTTGAAAATAACGATTGGGTGGGCAGCAGCGAGAACAGCGTTTGTCAGCCAAGCCGCAGCAGTCACCGTGCGCTCGAAGCCCTTGGTTTGAGCGTATCCGAGTGCGTTGTGCGCCTGTCTTTTGGATTAGAAGATGCAGCCGACATCTGGCGGGCGCTCGAGTCGGCGCTCGATGCTGCTTTTGAAGCCACACCAGAACCCGCACCCGAAGAACCAGACGAGCCAGAAGGCGACCCGCACCCGCCGCTACCCGCCCTAGACGATGTTGGCGCACAGCTCGAGACAGCTGCGCTCGAGCGTTTTATCCGACTGCGAAACTGGCGCGACCAAACTGCCCTGAGCGAAGGTATCAGCCGCTTTTTGGTGATGAGCAACGCGATTCTTGCTGATATCGCGACGACCAAGCCAGACAGCCTCGAGCAATTATCCGATATCAAGGGTATTGGAAAACACAAAATCGCGCGCTACGGAACGGCAGTGCTCGAGATTCTCGCTGCACAGCCACAAACTTGGCTCGAGTTGATGCCCAACCCCGAAGTAAGCGCACCCATGCGCGAAAAGCCTAATGCTGTTCCAGTGGCGCGTTACCTCTCGCACAAACGCATCAAGCAGAAGCGCAAAAAAGGTCAGCCATGAGGGTTTTGGTCTGTGGGTACTATGGTTTTGCCAACACTGGCGATGAAGCCATTTGTTTGGCAATCACCAAAGAGCTTAAAATTCGCGGGCACGATGTCACTGTATTGAGCCACAATCCCGAGCAGACCGCAAAGTTATATGGGGTCAAGGCAGTCAAACGCATGCACCCTGTCCAGACACCACTTGCGATTATGCAGTGCGACATCTTGCTTTCGGGGGGCGGTGGGTTGTTGCAAGATAAAACCTCGAGCCGCACACTAACGTACTACTTGGGGATTATACAGTTTGCCAAAATGCTGGGCAAACGCGTCGTAGT